>JBDOMX010000009.1:0-2285 GCA_039831615.1 Planctomycetaceae bacterium | reverse complement strand
TTTTAAATTCTTGATTTGCGCTTCGAAATTCAGTTTACCGTCCTTCAGGCGTTGCTTCTCTCCTTTGTTAATTCGCTGGGATTTGCCGACGGCGTCGAGAAGACGACGACAAAGCTGCTTGGCTGCGTTTAGTTTCTCAATCGACAGCATGGTTCGCGCTTCGCTCACATCAGGAACAGCGAGTTCCGTGCTGCCAAACCCATCCTCACGCACTTTGTTAACAGTCGATTTGATGTATCGGGGATATCCCCAACTTTGCATATAGAGACTACAGTTACCGTCTCGAGTATCAAACTTGACTTCAATCTCGATGAATTTCTTCTTCCCGATTCCCTTGGGGTTCGGAATACGGATTTTGGCAGTGCCACCGACCCCAACCGTTTCTTGAGGGTTCTTGACCTCTCCAAAGCCTTCGCCTTCAAACCAGACTTCCAATCGCCATGGACGATCGTCCACCAATTCAAGGTCGGCACGGTGAAAAAAAGTATCAAACTCCATTTGAATGGGCTTAACGACGCGAGGATTGACAAGCGAACATGTTTGCGTCTTGCCGCTGACCGTAATGTCGAGCAAACAGAGCTGCAACGAAATCTTGGGAGTGTCGCCCCACTTGAACTCAAACGAGTCGTTGGCATCAAGCCGAAACGTGCCGACTTCGGTTTTCACGGAAATGCCTTTCTTCGGTATTGATGTGACTTTCCATGATTTCGTTTCATTCTGCTGAATTGGCGTAATGCTCACGTTTCGCTCTTCTGAATCGATCTGACTTCCTCGCAGGACGATGTCGCATTGGGACAAATCATCGACGTAGAGCTTAGCCAAGTGTTGAAACTCTCTCTTCGATTGCCCGACGTCACGCCGATCCGTGGGTAGCTTCAGGCGTTTGTTGAGTCGGATGATGTCTTCAAAAGGATCGTCGTGTACATCTTCTTCCACCGGCGGTGGGTTCTCCACGTCGGGCCGCAGTTCTTTGGGGTCCGACATTTCGTCTTCTCGACGACGTTTTTCTCGGTCCGCTCGCTCACGCTTTTCCCGATCTCTGTTCTCACGTTGTGCAGCTTCAATAGCGCGTCGAGTATCTTCATCCATGTTGGCGTGTGCGCCGGTGTCGCCTTCCTCGAACGGTGTTGATTTAGCTTCGGAATCGTCCGTTGAATTCGAGACTGGGTCGGAATTGGCTACCGACGGAACGTCATCATTTCTATTGATGAGCAGGAACAATGAAATAGCGACGAAGGCCATCAGCGCACCGAAGACAACCCCCATCAATACGTATCGCAGTCCCATGGCGGCGGGGCGAGGTTGTTTAGATCTGGTTCTTGCTGGTGGAGAGGAAGTGTTTCTACCGATCTCGGACTCATCTTCCAGCGAGATACCAGTCGAAGTTTCGGCAGAGGGCACCATCGGATGCACAAATGGCACGTCCGCTTTGGGTGCTGTTGGTTCTGGAGACGGACTTGGAGTGATCGTCGACTCCGCCACCACCGGGGGTTGGACTGGTTGTGTTGCCTTTCCCGTACGCGCGAATTTCACCAATTCGCTTTCCGGAGCGAGGCCGAGGGATGGATCGCAAAGATCAATCACCCGCGCATGCGAATTTCTTCGCAGCATTTTCGCCTCTTGCGTTCCATCAAGAACAAACCGCCAGAGACAGTCCACGCCTGCCGGCAGTTTCGTGAAGTACGTGGAAAAAGTAACTTGCCATCGCTTGTTCGACGGTACAACCGCCAGCGCATCACGCACCAATGCAAGTGTATCGGTCGCCGTAGCGAAGATCACCGCAGTCGGCTGGCTTTTCTTGATTGCCGTTTCGGCCAACGCGCCTGCCCAACCTGGGTCAAGATTGAGGGATGCCCAATTCGAGCATTTCCCAGTCAGGCACGGTTTGGCTGTCAATGTGCGGTACGATTCAGGTAGTGTCTGAACTTTGCCATCCCAGGTTTCAATGAGAAACTTGCTACTAGAGGCGACCCATGCTGGGCCGCCGGGAGCCTTCGCGACCTCCTGCTCCGTCAATGCAATGTGATGTGCCAACTTGTTGGTGCGTTTGGTATAGTCCAGCCCCGCATCGCATACGCGAGAGATTACATGATACTTTTTGCCCCCGACCGTGAGCCGCACGTGCGAATGATTGACTGGATTTTCTCCAGCTTCATGAGGCATGAACTGGTGTCGGTAGCCGCTCAACGATTCGAGCCGCTCGGCAAGATTCTTGGCCATTCCAGCCGTACTCACGACAGTGCAGAAGCCACGACTTCCCGGTTTCAGGCCCTTTGCCGCTGATG
>JBDOMX010000304.1:0-9890 GCA_039831615.1 Planctomycetaceae bacterium | reverse complement strand
CGTGGCCAGGCGTATCGATCAGGTTCAATTCGTAGACGTCACCTTCGAACGTGTAATTGATGGTGACGGAACGAGCTTTCACGGTGATGCCGCGGTCACGTTCAATTTCCAGGTCGTCCAGAATCTGTTCACGAAACTGACGCTCAGTGATCGTGCCGCTTTTGAGCAGCAACTGATCGGCGAGCGTACTTTTCCCATGATCAATGTGGGCCACGATGCTGAAATTGCGAATGAATCGCTTGTCCATGATGACTGACTGAACTACAGCGGATATGGCGCTGCTTTTCCGCGTCGAACCGGTTCGGACAGCAATACGCCTGCTATCCACGAGGTCGAACCACAATACGAATTCGAAAAATGCTGATTCACAGGTGGGGCCGCGGTGAATACGGAGGTTGCCTTCCCGGTGAACTGGACGGCAACGACATGCGGATGAATCGTATCGACTGCCCCAGAGCGGGGTCGAGAGCGTCGTCCCAGGAATCCCAGGGGAAAGAAGGAGTTCCAGGATAATGATGGACGAATCGCATTGCCATCGCGATTGACATGCGAACAGAGGGACGCCTCGCTATGCTGCACGGCCCGTGAAACGATGCTTTCGAGGAGCGACCTGGCGAATGACTGATTCAGCAAAGCCAAATGGAGCAGCTGGCAGTGTGGTCGAGGGCGATCGGCGACTGCTGTCGGATATCCAGGATCCACCGTCCAGCATCGGCGGGATTCTGCGTCAACTTGGCCCCGGCCTGATCATCGCCGCAAATATCGTCGGCTCCGGTGAGTTGATCATGACCACCAAGACAGGCGCCAGTGCCGGAATTGTGCTGCTCTGGCTGATTCTGTTGGGCTGTGTTGTCAAGGTATTCGTGCAGTTGGAATTGGGACGATTTGTGGTCAGCAGTGGAGAAACCACACTGACGGCGCTCAATCGAGTCCCGGGGCCACGAACCAGGCGAATCAACTGGGTTGTCCTGCTCTGGTCCATCATGGCTCTGGCAACAATTGGTCAGCTGGGCGGAATTGTTGGTGGAGTCAGCGAGGCGTTTGCTGTCACGATTCCTTTCACGGGCGACTATCAGGAGGCCGTGCAGATCCCGTCGGCAAAGAACATCGTGGGATTTGTTGCGGCACAGGCAGATGATCCCTCGTCGGAAACGCTGAACTGGATCGAAACCGATCTGAACAGGCTTGCCAACAAAGACGCCTTGCTCGCACAGGCCGGTCTGGTGGTGGATGCAACCGACGAGGCAGAGCGGTCGAAGCTGCTGACGGAACTGGCTTTCATGACAAAACGCAACACCTGGGACAATCGTCTGTGGGCCATTATCATTGGAATTTTCACAGCGACTGTGCTCTATTTCGGGCGTTATCGATTCATCGAAAAGTTCTCAGTTGTGCTGGTCGTCTCATTTACCTTCATCACGATCGGCAATGTCGTCGCCCTGCAATGGACGCCTTACGCGCTGGATGCCTCCGATTTTATGCGAGGTCTGACGTTCGGCCTTCCCCAGGGATCTGAAGCAGTGGCCACTGCTTTGGCCACGTTTGGAATCATTGGTGTCGGGGCTTCTGAGCTTGTGATGTATCCCTACTGGTGCCTCGAGAAAGGCTATGCCCGATCGGTCGGTCCCAGGGACCATTCGGATGCGTGGCTGGCCCGGGCCAAAGGCTGGATTCGCGTGATGAAGTACGACGCGTTCGCATCAATGGTGATTTACACATTATCGACGGCCGCATTTTTTGTCATGGGCGCCGCTGTGCTCCATGTCGACGGTCGCAACCCGGACGACCATCGACTGGTCTCCACGCTGGCGGAAAGCTACGTCCCCGTGTTCGGGGACTACGGTCGACTGCTGTTGCTCGGAGGCGCCATTGCGGTCCTGTA
This sequence comes from Planctomycetaceae bacterium, assembly GCA_039831615.1. Lineage (GTDB taxonomy): Bacteria > Planctomycetota > Planctomycetia > Planctomycetales > Planctomycetaceae > S139-18. Next base: position 8,008 of record JBDOMX010000304.1, on the reverse strand, counting down.
TTCGACATACATGGTCGCCAACGCGTCAAACTCACGAGTCTTCGCAGACTTCACCGGTGTGATCGGTCTTACAGATCAGCGACTGGAATCAACTCAACGGCAGTTTCTGATCGGAGTGCTGTCGTTTTGCCTCCCGTTGATATGCGTCGTGGTTTACCTTGTTGTGAAAGCCCCGGTCCTGCTGATCATGATTTCGGGGATGTGCCAAAGCCTGCTGTTGCCGGTCCTGGGATTCAGCTCGCTGTACTTCCGCTATCGGGAAACTGACACTCGTCTGAGTCCAGGACGGCTGTGGGACGTGGCACTCATCACATCCTGCTTCGGAATGCTGATTGCCGGCAGCTGGGGCATCTACAAAGTACTGACCAGTGTGTGATTCCATGTCGCAATCAGGAAAACTGACAACGCCATCGAACTCGAAGCTGTTGTGGGTCGTGTTGCTGGCAGGCTTCGGAACCACACTCGTCCAGGACCGTCCGCAGGGATGTACCGCGTGTCGAATTCTGCCGCATCTGGAGCAGCCTCATCACACGTCGTCCGGAACCGGAATGCAAAATCCGGCCGGAATCCCCGATCTGCAGGATGTGCTTCCGACTGTTCCCGAGCAACCATTCGAACCGGCCGGGAAAATGCGGTTCACAAACGACGGTCAGTATTGACTGAATACACAGGACTGACCGGGTCAGCTGCCGAAACTATTGCTGCCAGAAACTACGGTCCAGGGTGCGGAAGTTGATGGCTTCGCTGAGATGGTGTTCTTCAATCGTCTCTTTGCCGTCCATGTCGGCAATCGTGCGCCCGATGCGCAGAATCTTGTCGTGGGCTCTTGCAGAGAGTCCCATTTCTTCCATGGCCGCTCTAAGAAGTTGTTCGGCAGACGACAGCAGCTTGCAATACCTGCGAATCTCTCTCGGTTTCATTTTGCCGTTGACGTTGTTGGATTCACCACGGAATCGTGACAGTTGCCGGTCGCGCGCGGCGATAACCTGCTCCCGCATCGACTCACTGGATGTTCCAGGTTCCTGATCGGACAGCTCACGAAATGGTACCGGAGGGACTTCGATATGAATGTCAATGCGATCCAGCAGCGGACCACTGATGCGGCCAAGATACCTTTCGATCAGCATGGGCGTACAGCTGCACTGACGCCGCGGGTCGGCCCGAAATCCACAAGGGCATGGATTCATTGCGGCCACCAGCATCAGGTTCGCAGGAAACGTGACCGTTCCCATGGCGCGCGAGATGGTCACCTGCTGATCTTCCAGTGGCTGCCGAAGCACTTCCAGGGTTCGCCGATTGAATTCCGGCAACTCATCCAGGAACAGGATGCCATTGTGAGCCAAACTGATTTCACCTGGTTTTGGAATACTGCCGCCGCCAACGAGTCCCGCGTCGCTGATGGTGTGGTGCGGCGACCGAAACGGCCGACGCAGCAACAGCGGCTGTCCTGCCTGCAATTGAGCGATCGAGCTGTAAATTCGCGTTGTCTCCAGACTCTCTTCCGGCTGCAGTTCAGGCAGAATTGTGCACAATCGCTGTGAGAGCAGCGTCTTACCGGTGCCCGGACTGCCGATCAGCAAAATGTGGTGACAACCCGCCGCTGCCACCGCAACGGCGCGCTTGGCCGATTCCTGGCCTTTCACGTCCACGTAGTCAATGTCGTACCGACCATAGTCGATCCGAGCATTCTCCCAACTGAACTGCACAGGGCTCAACGACAGGTTTCCCGTCAAAAAACCGACAGCTTCGGCCAGCATGCCAACGGCGATGACGTTGATGCCTTCCACAACGGCTGCCTCCGGAGCATTCACGTTGGGGACAACAATGTGGGTCCGTCCGGCATCGCGGGCTGCGAGCGCCATGGACAGGACGCCTTTGACCGGCCTGAGACTTCCGTCCAGCGCCAGCTCACCTACGAACACTGAATCGACATACTCGGATGTCGCCTCAATCTGGTCGTCTGAAATCAGCAGACCCAAAGCGATGGGCAGATCCAGCGATGCAGCATCTTTTGGAAGATCGGCTGGCGAGAGGTTGATCACGATGCGGTCGACGGGGCGGCCATAACCGCTGTTGACCAGGGCTCGTTCGATCCGGTGAGTGCTTTCTTTGACGGCCGCTTCCGCGAGTCCCACGAGAATTGTTTTGGGCAACGCCCCGGGCGAGATATCTACTTCAACTTCGACGGGAAGTGCTTCGATCCCGAGGAGCGTAAACGTGGCCAGCCGCGACAGCATGCAGTCACCTCAAAAGTTCCCTTACGTAGATATCACTTAATATGCCTGGTTGTTACTAATAATTCAATGCTCCGGGTGAGTCAAAGTCCTTCGAACTCCAGGTCTAATGACCGTTGCTCGTTCTCTGGCAGGGCCTGCGGGTGAATCATCGTTGGTGTTCGTCCACTTTTCGGCGAGCGACCTCCAGATGGGAATTGACCTGAGTTACCGGCGAACGGAATTGTGAGGCGGACCCTCGCCGGATCACAGCGGTATCGCTTTGGTGCCGTCGGGCGGCGATCCTGTAGCAGTCAGCGCAAGGGGCCTGCGCGATCGGACGCGTGTCTCAGCCGATGGATATTGGAAGCAGTCCTGAGGTAATCTGCTGTTTTCCAACAGCGCGGCTGCTGCTCCGGGGAAGAGGTGCCATGGATCCGTTCAATCACGAAGCTGTATCGCAACTGCATGAACTCCTGAAGGAGCAAGACCACTGCATTGTGTTTGCTGAAAGCTGTACAGCGGGGCTGGTCGCAGCATCTCTGGGACGCATCCCCGGGATATCAAACTGGCTGGCGGGGTCCGCCGTCGTCTACCAGATCGAAACCAAAGCCGAGTGGCTGGGGGTGGATCAAACAACGTTGAAGGACCCTGGACCGGTCAGTCAGATTGTCAGCGAACAAATGGTCCGCGGGGTGCTGCAAAAGACGCCTCAGGCAACGATTGCGGCGAGCATTACCGGGCACCTGGGACCAAACGCCCCAGCCGCCGAGGATGGCCGGGCGTGGTCAAGCATCGGATTGAGGGAATCAAAGAATGTGGTCGTCAAATCACGCTTGCTGCACCTCGACCGGGGCATCGCACCTGCGAGCAGGTCCACGATTTCACCGATTGAACTGCGACAGGTTCGACAGCGCCATGCCGTCGGACAGCTCCTGCAATTCTGCATCGAGCAACTGCGCGACGGCAGCATTTGACGGTCGGTGAAGAGGACTGATGTGAACACAGCGATCGGAGCGACTGATGCAGCACGCGGTCAACGTGGTCTCAGCAGCGCCAGTTTGCCCTGATCGCAGGACCACCCGGGAGACAAACCAGGGCCGGGCGTCGTGACACACCCGGCCCTGGTCGAATTCCATCAGGACTGATGATCACCTATTTGCCGCCCTGTTCCTGTTCCTTTTCCTTGCGACGCTTGGCAAGCACAGCTTCCTGAATGCTCTTCGGGGCCTGCCGGAAGCATTTGAATTCCATGCTGAACGATCCCTTACCCTGCGTCATGGAACGGATCTCGTTGGCGTAGTCAAACATCTCCGCCAAAGGGACTTCCGAAATAATGATGCAGCTACCATCTGTGACCTCGGAAGAACTCACGACGCCACGCTTACTGGACAAGTGACCGACAACGGCTCCCTGGAACTCATCCGGAGTTTCAATCTCCAGCAGCATGATCGGCTCCAGCAACGCCATTCCTGCTTTGTTGAGTATGGCTTCCCGCATGGCTTCGCGAGCTGTTAATTTGAACGCCATGTCAGATGAGTCAACGTCATGAAAGGTTCCGTCCTGCAGAGTGATTTTGACGCCGACGACTTCGTACTCACCGAGTGGGCCCTTGTGAAGCTGATCCTGGAAGCCCTGATCACATGGTTTGATGTATTCCCGTGGAATACGTCCACCAGTCACTTCGTCGACGAATTCGTAATTGACTGGTGAATCATCCGGCAGGGGTTCCATCACGCCGACGACGTGGCCGTATTGACCGGAACCACCGGACTGCTTTTTGCGTTTGTGGTTGAACTCCACCCGCTTTGTCGGGCGTTCTTTGTACGACACACGAGGCTCACCAATGTTGCATTCACATTTGTATTCTCGCTTAATGCGTTCAACGTAAACGTCCAGGTGCAGTTGCCCCATGCCAGCAATCAGCGTTTCGTTGGTTTCTTCGTCGCTAAAAACGTGAAACGTGGGATCCTCCCGTCGGAAACGCTCCAGCGCCTTGACCAGCTTGTCCGCATCGTCCCGCTTTGACGGTTCGATTGACAATCGGATCACCGGTTCTGCAACAAAGATATTTTCCAGTGACAACTCCAAACCTTGTTCCAGGAACGTATCCCCGGAAGCACAGTCCACACCTACGACGGCAACAATGTCGCCCGCGTCACCCGCATCAATGTCTTCCCGATCGTCGGCGTGCATTCGCACAATGCGTCCGACTCGAACCGACTGCCCGGTTCTCGCATTGATGTAATTTTGTCCTTTTTTCAGCGAACCCTGATAAATGCGCATGTAGGTCAGCTGACCAAATGCTTCAACGACGGTTTTAAATGCCATCGCGACCATGGGGTCTTTCTTGTCATTCGTCAATTTGACCTGGGGCGGCTTGCCGTTTTCGTCTGCTTCGGCGTTTCGGCTGTTGTCATTGGCAAAGACTTCGACGTCGGTGGGACACGGCAGATACATGGTGACGGCATCCAGGGCTTCCTGCACAGCCTTGTTCTTGAACGCCGAACCCATCAGGACAGGAGTGATTTGCTGAGCCAGTGTGGCATCTCGAATGATACGTCGGACGTCCTTTTCGTCCGGCTCTCCCTCTTCCAGAAGGACTCCCATCAGGTCGTCGTCGAAATGCGACAGAGCTTCGAGCATTTCGGCTCGAGCTTCTTTCGCCTGATCCAGCAATTCCGCCGGAATATCGGTGCGTTCGACCTCTTCTCCTTCTTCCCCTCGAAAGTAGACGGCTTGCATGAGGAGCAGATCGACCACGCCTGCGAAGGTCGATTCTGCGCCAATGGGAATCTGTAAGGGAACAGGATTCGTCTTGAGCTTGTCCCTCATGGCCGCCATGACCTTGTCCGGATTGGATCCAGTGCGGTCCATCTTGTTGATGAAAGCAATCCGGGGAACGCCATAACGTTTCATCTGGCGATCGACCGTGAGCGACTGACTTTGAACCCCACCGACCGAACACAGAACCAGGATGGCGCCATCCAGAACGCGCAGGCTGCGTTCCACTTCCACCGTGAAGTCAACGTGACCAGGCGTATCGATGATGTTGACCACATGTTCAGGGATACTCAGCTGGTCATTTTTCCAGTTCACTCGCGTGGCCGCGGACGTAATCGTGATCCCGCGTTCCCGTTCGAGATCCATGTGGTCCATGGTCGCACCGCCGTCGCCGCCTCGCACATCCCGAATCTTGTGAATCCGACCGCAGTAATAGAGCATGCGCTCTGTCAGAGTCGTCTTTCCAGAATCGATGTGGGCGGAAATACCGATGTTACGAACGCGACGCAGGTCTGTCATTTCTCCAGCCGTCTGTAGAGAACGCGGGTGTGGATGGCGGCCCCCTGAAACAATAAGGGACTGCACGGAAAGTGGTCAGGGAGCAGACGATCGATGGTGGCAGTTGAGCCTGACCGCTGCACGCGGGTCGCCAGTCGAGCTCTGTGATTCAGCATGGCTGAAAATCAGATCCGGCATGACGATGATCTGAAGTTGAAAGCTGCTTTCAACTTAACTCTGCTGGCTCGAACCCGAACTCCGATGCCAGTCGCGAGGTGCTGCGGAAGTACTCATGCAACGGCACTCGCTCAAAACGAACTGCGAATACTATCGGTGGAGATTTTCGTGGAAAAGAGCGATTCCCCCGGATTCCGGAAAAGACCGGACGTTTTCCGAGGCTGGGAGAGGCCAATTGATCAGTATCTGGCGGTGTTTCAGCCGGCAACTGACTGTGGCGGATCCTCTTCGAGGAGCGACTCGAGCACATCATGCAGGCCTCGAATGCCAAGCAGAACTGACGCATGGCCCGAATCGTCGATCCGGCGATCCACAGCTGCCAGTCGATAATTTGCCATCGCCACGACGTAACGATTCAGGCCGGGAAACGTTGACAGCCGGCGGGCAAAGCCACGAAGCTCCACGTCTTCGTCGTCCAGCTGCACAAGCAGGAGCCTGATTTCAGGCTTCTTCGGAAAGTCGAACAAGTGAGGATTCGGCGGCTGCCGATGTGTTTGGTCGAAACGCCAGCGCGGCGTCGCCTTCGAATCATCAGCCATTCGTTCGGTTCCACTTCATGCTGAGAACTGGATTCGCCAGAGAGTCAGGGCTCAAGCCGACGAGCCAACTCTGAAGGTTATCAGGACCCGCCCTAGCTCAGAAACTGCAGCAGGTTGGGTTGCAGCAACTGACTGACTGCCGCCATGGTGAACTGCTGCAGGTTGAGCAATTCCTGCAGCTTCAGCGCCGCTGCGGCCAGATCTGCATCTGCGGTTTCGGAGTGGGCGGCCACCTGCTCCAGTTTTAAGTCTTCGGTGCGCGCTACGAGCCGACCGAGATTCTCCAGTGACACCGATTGTGCTCCAACTTCATCAAGCAGGTGACCTTCCACGCGCTCAATCTCGGTCAGCCGCCGCCCCAATGCTGCCTGGTGCTCGGCGGTTGGCTTTGAATTTCCCGCCAGAAGCTCGTCGCGCAGCTCAATCAGAGCAGTGAAGGCGTTGGAGGTGCCCGGGAATTCAACCGTATCATTGCCCGTATTTCGGGCCCCGGTTGTATCCAGATGAACAACAGAACCATCAACACTGTCGGTAATCTGCTGGTTGCCGGAAAAGGTGATCGCCGTCGTCGTCGCTCCCCCGTCAATGGACAGCGTTCCATCTGCCTGGATGTCGACGCTGCCGTTAAAACCTGCCGTGATCGCCGTCGTGTTCACATACACCACTTCGCCGTACGGTCCCAGTACTTGCAGGTCTGTGTCGCCTGAGGTGAAGGCGACCTGCCCCCCACCGTCCAGTGAAATCGTTCCTGATGCACCCGTTCCACTGGTGTCGTTGATCTGCAGGGTGTGAGTGCCGGGAGCTCCCACAATCGTATCACCGCCGACGGACGACGTTCCGGCCGTGACGCCACCACCGAGGTAGCTGGTCGAGGTGTGTACAACTTCAAGTGATCGAAGCCCCGTCGCCGTATCCACACCTGGCCCCGCTGAGATGCCGGTGCCACCAACCACGATGGAATCTCCTCGCAATGTTGCCAGGAAGATTCGATTTCCCGGAGCCAGTGCCGCGCGGTCAGCATCTCCCGCCAGGTGCAGCTTTGTCTCAAAAGGTGTTCCCGAATAGGTCACCCGTCCGGCAGCTTCATCCAGTTCGAATGGTTTCTGACGGGTTTCGGTCCCACCAAACAGGAAGCCCGCCTCATCGGCCGAATTCGAAATATTGGTCAGCTGGACGATGAGTCCGTCCACCTCAGCAGCGAAGATCCGCTGCTCCGAGGGATCTGTGGCCTGCCTCGCGGAAAGCCCGATTTGCCTGGCACGTACGAACAACTGATGAGCTTCGCGCAACTGCACGTGTGCCTGACTGAGTCGAGACTGAGTGTGTTGAGTAGCCTCAATGTTGGCTTCCAAACGTGAAATGCGGTCTTTTTGAAGCAGGGAATGTCGCACCGCAAGCGGGTCATCGGACGGCCGGTGGAGGCGATTTCCTGTTGACAGCTGCTGCTGAGTCTGTTGCAGCTGCGCAGCCTGAGCGTTCAATCGCGAGACAGCGAATTGTGTGGTGAGGCCTGGGGTGGATCGGATGGTCATTTTGAAGTCGACCGCAGAAAATTGAGCGTCGAGGAAGGAAACAGGGCGTTATGCCGTTGAATTGAAGACCGGAACTCTGCTTTACCTCGCCATATTGAGGAGCTCAGTAATTGTTTCGTCAATCACGGAGACAAACCTTGCGGCAGCCTGAAATGCGCGTTCAACCTCAAGCATTCGCAATAACTCTTCATTGGGATCAACGCCG
>JBDOMX010000861.1:0-9920 GCA_039831615.1 Planctomycetaceae bacterium | reverse complement strand
GTAACCCGGCGGGGCAAGGCTCCAGCCGAGCCGCTGGCACACACGACGCAGAACCAGGAACGGCTCCGCAGGAGCGTCGCCCTCCTGAAGGACAGGGCGACGCTCAGTCAGCTGCCTTTTTCAGCGTTTCCAGATAAGCCACGACGTCCACAAATTCCTGAGTTGTCATGATCTTTTGCAGGTCGGCAGGCATCAGCGAGACCGACTGCCGAATTTTTTCCTCGATGTCGTTCGTGTTCACGGTATGCAGGATCGCTTCGTTATCGATCAGTGCGACCTGTTCGTCGGTTTCGCTGGAGATGAGCCCCGTCAATGTGGTCCCGTTCACGAGCAGCAGAGTCCAGCCATCATAGTTATGGCTGATTCCGGCACTGGGAAAGAGGATGGATTCGAGCAAGGCCTTGCGGCTCAGCTTGCTGCCGATTTCCGACAGATCGGGCCCCAGATGACGGCCGATCCGGTTGACGACGTGACATTTGTGGCACGTTCCAGCGGTATTGAATACGAGTCGTCCATTGCTGGCGTCTCCCTTGCGGCCAATCAGATCGCTGACCGCAGGAAGTTTCTCACCCGCTTTGGCTTCGGGCAACGGGAACATTTTCTGACCGATCTGCCGCAGCTCCTGATCCGACGAGCCATGCAGCCCGGCGGCAACGGTTTGCCGGAGGCTGCCGCTGATTTGTCCGTCCTCAATTCCCGCGAGGATTCGATGTGCCACGGAGACGATCTTCATTCCGGCCCGAACAGCCGCGCGACGCACTTCTAAAGGGGCGTCTTCATCATCGATGACGGAGAACAAATCATCGGCAAATACTGCATTGCGTGAATTGCCGATCGCGGTCAGGACAGCCACTGCCGGTTCCGGCGAATCGCCCTGCAGAATATCAATCAGCAATTGTTTTTGACCGAGTGTCACCAGGCCCTGAACTGCCGCGACACTTTGCTGAGTGTTCGGATGGGACAAAACCAATTGAGTTAATTCCGGATATCGGCTTTCGATGCGGAATTTTTCGATCATGGCGGCACGTTGCCTGGGGTTCACGTAGTCCAGTGAGGCTTCCAGTGTGGCGGCGGCTTCACCATGCAGTCTGCCTCCACGGACACGCGCCAACGACTCCGTGGTGATGACCGCAGCGATGTCCGGCTGGAGTGAATCGAGTTGCGAGCGTTGCAGCAGTTTCCAGACGTCAACCTGGACTGTGTCGCGGTCCTGGAAATCAAGGGCTCGAAACCATTTTGACAGGTCGTTTGATTCTGAATCTGATGCAGCGGCCAGGTCAGAGATCGTTTCGCAGATGAGTCCCGGCGTCTGCTCAGATCGGCTGCGCCACAGGACAGCCGGTGGCAGAGTTTTGGTCTCGGAGGCTGACACCAGGCTGTTGAGGCATTCGTCCCAGATTCCCTGTGCCGCGATGCCCAGGGCTTCCAGGTACCAGCGATCGTTCTCAGGAAGCGATTGCGCCAATGGCACCCACAGGTCGGCGCGTGAATCCGGTGGGAGATTGCAAAGAGCCAGCACGCATTCTCGACGGACAGCCGGAGAAGTGTCGGTTGTAAGACGTTCGATCGTTTCCGGCAACATGATCTGCAGCTGGCGAGCAAGTCTCACGGCCACGATGCGGATGTCCGGATTCGCGTCGCCAGCCGCGTCGGACAGGTAATGCCGTGTTCTGCTTTCGAGGCGTGCGAGCAGCCATAAGGCTCGGGCACGGAATCGTGGATTGTCATGATGGCGGTAGATTTCGTTCAGCTGCTGTTCGGCAGCCGATCCGGCGGCCGAAAGTTTTTGCCAGCCCTGATACCGAGCATCGCGGTTACAGCTCAACAGTCCGTTGATGGCCCCCTCGATGCTGCTGAACTCAAACGTGGGATGCAGCCAGGGGGAACCGTGGGGAGCGATGCGAAACAATCGACCTCGATCAATATCGCCCTGACGGTGTCCGCCGACACCTGGGTCGTACCAGTCGGCAATAATCAGCGATCCATCGGCTGCGATGCTGACATCACACGGCCGGAACCACAGATCGCGCGTCCCGGAAAGAATCGGATCAATGGTGGCCCGATACCCTGCTCCGTCGGTGGTCACCGCGTAGCTGCGCACGACGTTGACTCCCGCGTCGCAGTGCAGGAGCTGATTGTGAAATCGTTTTGGCAGCAGTGAACCTTCATAGATCTCAATTCCGCAGGGGGCTCCGGCTCCGGTGATGATGAGATTCGGCACGACGCCCGGATCATTGAGGTGCCAGTGTTGCAGCGGAATCTCCGCTTCCAATCCGGTGCGCGGCGTCCTCCATCCGGCGCCGGTGAACTCGTCTTTATAGCCGTAGTTGCCGTACTCCATCACATAGTTGATCCGAGTCGCCCGATTGCCGTCATCGTCGTTGTCCGACTGCCAGATCGTGCCGAAGCTGTCGACGGCGAGTTCCCAGTTGTTGCGGAAGTTCCATCCCAGAGTTTCGACGTTGCTGCCATCCAGATCGCAGCGAAAGGCCATGCCTTCCTGATATGGACGCCGATGGGCTTTCACTTCTTTCCCGGCGATATCGGTCACGATGGAGCCATCAGGATGATGAAGTTCTTTCCCTGCGTTTCCGAAATTGAAGTACAGCCGTCCGTCGGGTCCGAACGTGAAACTATGAATGCCATGATCGTGTTGCACTCCCTGCACACCTGTAAACATGACTTCTTTGCGGTCCGGCACGAGGTCGCCATCGTCATCGTAGAAGTTGATCACACTGTCGAGTGCCGACACGATCACTCGATTGCCCAGCACGCAGATTCCGTGTGCTGAATCGATGTCGCGGCCCTGATAAAAGGTATGGCTGGAATCAACGCGTCCGTCACCGTCGGTGTCCTGCAGCACCAGGATACGGTCCCCTTCTTCGCGATCTTTTCGACCTTTGTTGGCAAAGCGACGATAGTTGACCACTTCGGCAACCCAGATCCGCCCCAGGTGGTCCACGTCGATCGTGGACGGGCTCAGTAAAGTGGGTTCAGCCGCCACCAGCGTCGCTTCGAGATCGTCCGGGGTATCGAGCGGGTCGAGGGCCACATCGGGAGTCCGCGTTGCATCTGCACCGGCAGTGGCAGTGGCGGTGTTGGGGGACTTCGTGGCCGCCTGCAGACTGCCGTGGCAAATCAGGACCACGGCACAAAGAATACACTTCACGTGAACAAACTCCCTGAGCAAGGACAGGTCGGGGGGCTCGTGAGAGCCAATGCTTCTGATATTCTCAAAAAGTTGGTGTTGCCGCCAGCATCGATAGACAAAGTTTGTGGGCTCACACGTCTGTGCATTGTGTTAGCATAATGGTGGCGCTGTTCGAAACCATCATGTCCGGTCACTGCGAGGGTGAGACGGCACTGCCATCGAAGGTTCGTTTTCAGGCTGGGCGGGGCGCCTCTCCCCAGCGTTTCATTTCGCAGGAATCATTTCGTGCGGATCTTCAGCCTTCTCATTCTGACCTGGATTTCGGGCAGCTTCGACGCCGCTGCCGACGATGTTGCGCCGGAGAAAGCAACACTCACGTGGCAGGAGACGGCGAGGCAAATTGACCAGCAGTTTGAAGCGGCCTGGCAAAGTGAACATGTCGTGCCGGCAGAGATTGCCACAGGTGAAGAATTCATCCGCCGCATCTATCTTGATCTGGCGGGAAGAATCCCGGCGGTGTCGGAAGTCCGGGAATTCCTCGCGTCCGACGATCATGACCGGCGGCATGTCGTTGTTGAAGAGTTGCTGCAGGATCCTGCGTACGTCCGCCACATGACGATCGTCTGGCGGAATGCCCTGATTCCTCAGGCCATGACTCAACCGGAATTCCGAGGTCTCGTCCCAGGTTTTGACGCGTGGTTTTGGGAACGCCTTGCCACCAACGTGCCCTACGATCAAATTGTGCGGGAGATCATCACAGCCGATGTTCAGCCGAATGCGGTCAACCCTGGGGCGGTTGCCGACACAACCAGCCCCGACGCATTCTTTGTTGTTCGAAGGTTGATGCCGGAAAGTCTGGCCGGCGGAACGGCGCGAGCTTTTCTGGGAGTTCGCCTCGACTGTGCGCAATGCCATGATCATCCTTTCGACAAATGGAAGCAGCGGCAGTTCTGGAACATGGCCGCGTTTTATGCGGGTTTCGCACGCGATGATGAGAACCAGGCGGCAGAGCTCCCGTCAGCAGCGCCCGTCCGACGTTCGATTGCCATCCCGGGGACAAACGAAACAGTGGATGCCGTGTTTCTTACCGGTGAAGCACCGTCTGGCACGAAGGAGGATCTGCGTGTTCAACTGGCCGAATGGATTGTTGCCGGACAGAATCCATGGTTTGCTGTCATGGCGGCCAATCGGATGTGGGCTCAGTTTTTTGGGCGAGGCCTGGTCCATCCGACTGATGACCTTGCCGAGGACAATCCTCCATCACATCCGGAGGCGCTGCAGTTGCTGGCTGATCAGTTCGCCGCCCATGACTTCGATTTAACTTTTCTGATTCGAGCCATCGTGGCGACAAAAGTGTATCAGCGTTCAAGCATTCAGACGCATGCCAGTCAGGGCGACTCGGCGATGTTCGCACGTTCTGCTGTACGAGGTCTGACGCCGGAGCAGTTCTTCGACAGCCTCGCCGAAGCTGTTGGCTTCTATCAGCCCTATCGTCGTGACAATCCGTTCGTCATTGACACGGATTCTCCTCGAGGTCGGTTCATTGAACTGTTTCGCAACGACGCCGAATCGGCACTCGATCATCGATCCACCATCCTGCAGGCGCTAGCCATGATGAATGGGGATTTTGTTGGGGACGCCACCAGTCTGGAGACGAGCCGGACGTTGCGAGCAGTCACAGAGTTTCCACTGATGTCTCCGGAAGAACGGCTGGAAACACTGTTTCTGGCGGCATTGTCTCGACCACCGGCCGCCCATGAGAGGGAAGTGTTTGCAGATTATGTTCTGCAGGCGGAAGACCCGGACCAGCGAGCCTCGGCACTCGCCGACATTTTTTGGGCGCTGTTGAACAGCAGTGAGTTTTTGCTGAATCATTGAGGTCGCGCAGGAAGTCCAGTCATGATTTCACGCCGAACATTTGCAAAGTTTTCCGGGCTGTCCCTGCTGGGGACGTCGGCTTCCGGCTGGTTACCTGAACTGGCGGCTCAGGCTGCCGCTGGCGGTCGGCCGCACAAGCGCTGCATTCTGCTGTGGATGTCAGGTGGTCCCAGCCAGCTGGAAACATTCGACCCGAAACCTGATCACGAAAACGGCGGTCCGACAGAGACGATTCAGACCAGCGTGCCGGGTATTGCGATCAGCGAGCATCTGCCGGAAGTGGCGCAGGCCATGCAGCATCTGGCGCCGATTCGTTCGATGAGTACAAAAGAGGGAGATCACACTCGAGCGACCTACTTCCTGCGCACGGGATATCTGCCACAGGGTCCGATTCATTACCCTTCGGCCGGGTCATTACTGGCTCGAGAACTGGACGATGGATCCTGTGATTTGCCGGCTTATGTCAGTGTGAATCCGTTTCGAGGCTTCAGTCCGGCGGCATATGGACCAGGTTTCCTGGGACCTTCGTGGTCGCCATTGGTGGTTGCCGCTGAGTCGGTTCAGGACGAAGACGTCACATTTGCCGTACGAAACCTGGCGCGTCGAGAGGATGTCACGGAATCTCAGGCGGATCATCGCATGAAGTTGTTGTCTGTTTTGGAGCACGACTTCGTTCGCAAACGTCCTTCCGTTGCCGTTGACAGTCATCTCAAGTCGTACGAACAGGCGGTCCGCATGATGAAATCTGCGGCGGTTGGTGCATTCCGGCTGGAAGACGAAGACGACGCACTGCGCGACGCCTATGGACGGAATCCTTTTGGACAGGGCTGCCTGCTGGCCCGACGGCTGATTGAAAACGGCGTGTCCTTTGTCGAAGTGAATCTTAGCAACCCGGACGGGAGCGGCGGTGGAGCGGGCTGGGACCCCCACTCAGACAATTTTGTATCCGTTGGCAGCTTGTGCGGAGTTCTTGATCCGGCATGGGGGACACTCCTGCGGGACCTGGACCAGCGCGGGCTGCTTGACGATACACTGGTCGTGTGGATGGGTGAATTCGGTCGGACACCACAGATCAATGAGAATACGGGGCGGGACCACTGGCCTGGCAGCTGGAGTGTCGTGCTGGGAGGCGCTGGAATTCAGGGAGGACAGGTCTATGGCCGCACGGCTGGCGACGGTGTCGAAATCTCAGAGAATCCTGTGGGCGTTCCCGCGTTGATGGCGACAATTTGCAGGGCGCTCGGTTTAGATCCATCGAACACCAATCTGAGCAATGTGGGTCGCCCCATTCCATTGGCTGACCACGGTGCCGAGCCGCTCACTGAGCTGCTCGGATAGATCATAGCTGACGCTTCTCATGCAACCTGACGATCTCCTCTGCTACTGTTTTCACGTCACTCACCGCAAGGTGATGAACCATGCGCGAATCCATCAGCCACAGGTCGCCAGTCAGCTCAGTGAATGCGGCGGTGCGGGAACGGGTTGTGGCTGGTGCGTGCCATTTCTGAAAAAACACTTTGAAGCAAGTCGGACAGAGTCAGCGCCTGACATCTCGATTTCAGCAGCGGAATACGTTGCGCAACGGGATGAGTATCTGAAGGAGCGAAATGACGGTCGCCGTCAAACAGGGGACGATTAAGCGATTCAGGCGGGTGTGTAGTGGTTTGTCAGCATTGCATTCCAGGGTAGCCGGATTCGCCAGAATTCGGAATGCTCGGTCGTTCCCTGAAGTCTGTCGACTCCAGCTACCGGCGAATCCTCATCTTTGTTCCTGACAAACCAGTAGTTTGTTATCGGGGAAATACACAAACTCAACGCAAACAACCACTGTTCCCTTCTGCCGTTGCCCGGAGAACGTGCCGAAGGTCGGATGAGGGTTGCCACCGAACTCAAATCGCCCCATCGCCTGCCCTTTGACATTCCTTTCTCTTCACACAGAGGCGAGGAACAGCAGCCTGTCTGAACCACGTGGCTCTCAATCAACGATGCACTCAATCGACGAGTTCCAGCCAGAAAAGCTGGAACTCTCGGCTGAATTGAGAGACAATACCGGCCGTTGTGGTTTGTGGCCACACTTGATGCGTCGTGGTTGAAGTCGACCGCAGCATCCTGCGTCCTCTGTCGTCGTCTACGGGTTCGCGAGCAGTTTCCATGAACACGTCGAAATCATTTCGCTCTGATCCGATGGCTCGACGCAGCTTCTTCGAAGCCGGATCGCTGGCCCTCGGAGGACTTGGTTTAAGCGATCTGCTCCGGGCGCGCGCACTGGCAAAGGAAGTAGATCGTGCGCCGCTCGACACGTCAGTGATCCTGATCTGGTTGCAGGGTGGCCCCAGCCACATGGAGACATATGATCTGAAGCCCGATGCGCCGGTCGAGTATCGTGGAGAGTGTTCCCCCATTTCGACCGTCGTTCCAGGGATGGATGTCTGCGAGCATCTTCCTCTGCATGCCGCTGTGGCGGACAGGTTCACCCTGATCCGGTCGATTGCCCATGGTTTTGCAAATCACGCCGGGGGAGCGGGCCGGTTTCTGTCCGGATACCATCCGCTCCGAGTACTCGATCCGCTGGCCCAGTTCCCGTGCCTTGGCCCGGTTGTCTCAAAAATGCTCGACGGCCGCCGGGATCCCGCCATGCCGCGGTACGTTGCCAATGCACAAAACGTTTACGGAGGCGGCAGTGCTGGTCTGGGGCCGGCATATTTGCCGTTTGTGGTCGGTGGCGATCCGAACGCACCGAACTTCAAGGTCAACAACCTGTCGCTGGCGCCTTCGATGAGGGATCGACTGGACGACCGCCGCTCGCTGCTCAGTTCAATCGACGGTTTGCGCCGGGAAGTCGACTCATCCGGTCTCATGGAATCGATGGATCAGTTTAGCCGTGAAGCGGTCAATTTGTTGACGAGTGAAAAAGCAGTGGAGGCGTTTGACCTGTCAAGGGAAGATGCAAAGGTGCGGGACAGATATGGCCGTCATAAATGGGGTCAGCGAGCACTGTTGGCGCGCCGGTTGGTGGAGGCGGGGACCAGCTTTGTCACCATGCAAATGCAGAATCCAGGGATCCCCGGTGCGATTGGGAACTGGGACATTCACGCGGTGAACGGTCACCTGTTCGACGATGCCCGCGCCCGTCTGCCGGTTTATGATCGCGCGATTGCGGCGCTCATTGAGGACATTTACGAGCGTGGGCTCGACCGGAAAGTGATGTTGATCGTGACGGGCGAATTCGGCCGCACGCCGCGGATTAATCCTCAAAACGGCACCGCATCGAAAGTGATGCAGCCGGGCCGCGACCATTATCCCGCTGCCATGTCAGTCCTCGTCTCCGGGGCAGGCATGCAGACCGGTCAGGTTGTCGGATCGACAACCGCGAAAGGTGAACGTCCGAAGACGCGTCGGCTGGACCCCAACGATTTACTGGCCAACGTCTATCGGCATTTGGGCATCGACTATCAGGAAATGATCCCCGACACCAGTGGACGTCCGGTGCCACTGATTCCCCACGGCAAGCCCATCCGGGAACTGCTGTAGGCTGCTTGTTGACACCGCGCGCAAATCGCAATGGTCATGTTTTTTGCCACAGAGGACACAGAGATCACAGAGTTGGCTGCTACGTCCATCAATCAGTTTGCTGGAATTCAATCGCGAGCGTTAGCGTGTTTGCTCCATCCGGTCACCTGAAAACCGTCTGAGCATGATTATTCATTCCGAATGTAGGCCGGACCGAGCAAACCCCTGCTGTGCCGGGACTTCGGTCGCAGTTCTATTGAAACTCATGCTCGCACTCTGTGGTTTGCTATTCGAGGGGTTTGCGCTGTTCCGGCAACGCGCGCGACCTTCGGCCCGGCCTACGTGAATAATCCGAGCTGAGCATGAACTCCGTGTCCTCTGTGGCTTAACTGCCTTCTTTCACTGTAAAGAATAACTCTGCACGGAGGGGCGGAACAGGAGCCGGTCTTGATCACGTGCCCTCCGATCATCGCCTGCTCTCCGCTTGTTTGAGCAGCCATCAAACTGCACCGCGTGCGATTCATGTTATATTCATGTGATGAAGCTGAAGTGCCGCCCTGAAGATTTTGTTGTCACCGAAAGACTCTGCTGCACGGCGAGCGCTGGTGCCTATTCGTTGTATCGCCTGAGCAAAGCCGATATCGGCACTCTGGAAGCCATACAGCATATTAGTCGTGTCTGGAATCTGCCGGTCAGCCGAATCGCACATGCCGGACTCAAGGATCGGCATGCCATTACGCAGCAGTCGATTACGATTCGCAACGGGCCGCAGAACGATCTCCGGCAGGATCGCTTTTCTTTGACGTATGCAGGCCGGACGGAAAAACCAGTTTCCGCGGCCAGTCTCCAGGCCAATCGATTTCAGATCGTTGCCCGGCGGATGACTGCGGCACAGGCTGCGAACACGGTCAAGCTCGCCTCGGATCCAGGCGGCTTTATTGTGCCGAACTATTTTGATGAACAGCGATTTGGGTCGCTTGGTTTTGCGGGCGAGTACGTCGCTGCGGCATGGTGTCGGCGCGACTACGAAAGAGCCACCTGGTTGGCGATGGCAGATCCGAATCGCCATGATCGCTCGGAAGAAAAAGTTCAAAAAAGCATTCTCCGTGACCACTGGGGCGACTGGTCGGCCTGCAAACGACAATTGAGTCGATCGCACCGCAGAAGTATTGTCACGTACCTGGTCGATCATCCCCATGGATTTCGAAAGGCATTTGGACTGATTCGACCGGACCTGCGGGGGATTTACCTGTCCGCATTTCAAAGTGCAGTCTGGAATCGTGTGCTCGGTCAAATGATTCGGCAGCTGCAGGTCGGCCTGGCGGAGACGACGATTGCCGATTCAAAGGTTCCCTTCGGAATTGTCTCCCCACGATTGATG
>JBDOMX010000903.1:0-2296 GCA_039831615.1 Planctomycetaceae bacterium | reverse complement strand
GCGTTCAGGAACTCCAACACACTCAAGTCTTCGCGCATCACGCTTTCGAAAAGCATTTCTGTTTCCCGCTTCATTGCAAGCCGCAAGCCTTCACCAAAATCAGGGAAACGATTCTCGTCCGGAACGAGTGCCGGCACGTTCCGAAGATAGAGCCACTGCCCGGCAAAATTCTCGAACAGTGCGTCTGCACGTTCATCAGCCAGCATTCGTAAAACCTGGGCTTCTAGTACTGCGGGTTCACTCAGTCTCCCAGCAACCGCCTCATCCAACAACTCATCATCCGGAATACTGCTCCACAAGAAGAATGACAACCGTGAGGCCATTTCCAGATCGGTCAGACTATAGTCCGTACCAGACGCAACACCCTCGGGATCCCGCACGACGCGGAAGAGAAATTCTGGACTTGCCAACAACCGTCGGAGCGCCAGCTCAATACCCGCCTCGAAGCCTCCCTCCGCTCTGCCGTCCTCGTAAAACGCAACCAGAACGTCAAGGTCGCGTTTCACTACCGGCCGACGATAGCCACGCCGCGCTAGCGTCGACAAAATCTCTCGCGCACACGCAAGCTCCATCTCCTGCTCACCGGCAGCTGGTCGACAACTAAATATCTTTGCTCTACTAGGCGTTTCGTCTACTGGAGGTGACCCGCTGGCCTCATATGGTCCCGTCACGACGACACTACTGATGTGCGGCTGATACCGTGTATCTCCACCTGTATTGTTCGTGTACGGACGCAAGTACGGTTGCCGAAGCGTTTCCGGGTAGGCAGACGTTATCTTCCTGAAGGCAACCCGCAGCGTGCGAGGACCAGCACGCACCGGAACGCGTATAAACCAATCCTCATCAGCACGACCCTGACGTGCGCGCCAGTCACGATACTCATCACTTGACCGATCGAAACCTTCCGGCGGCGGTTCACCAACGACAAATGTTTGAAGATGTTCCCCGTCAAGACTCACATCAAGCTCGTGGGGAACTTCAAAGGCGGCTAACGTATCTAAGGTGTTCCGACCAAGTGTCAGACGCACCGTGTACTCAGCGTCAAGTGAAAAATTGAAGGGAATCGAAACTCCCCCACGACTTCCGAATGGTAGATCCTCAATCCGATCATCCTGTGGAAGTTCCGATGACAAATGAAACGACACAGCGGTCGGCGGAAGATTGGGATTACCCACTGCAAGCCGACTGACTTTTTTGGCCGCCGATAAGTACCGTTCCAGTAGCGTTGGCGACATGCCAAGCACGCCAGCAATATTGTCAAACCCGTAACTTCCGCCGTCAGCCGGAAGCAGCTCGGCAACATCTACATCCAGTCCAAGAAGGTCACGGACGACGTTGTCGTACTCAGCTCGATTTAACCGGTGAAAGGCTTCCGTCCGGCCAGGATTCGGCGCGTTCGCAGCGACGTCATCCAGCTCCGTTTCAAGCCACTCAATAAATCCCGCATAGGTCGTAGCATCAGGTCTCGGGCGCGGAAGTGGCGGCATCGCTCCCGCTCGAAGTTTTCGAACAACTTTTTCCCACAGTGCCGGGTCAACCCCCACATCGTCGACATCGACCGAATCGAGTTCAAGATTTCCAGCCTGCATCCGCCCGTTATGACACGCGATGCAGTACTGGTCTAGAAGTACCCGCTGCCCGGACGCCTCCTGGGCTTCCAGCAAGACCACCTGGCCTGACAACAGTAGCGAGAAACCAAGTGAAAAAATGATGCCTCTTAACATTGTCGATTCTGCTTCCATGGCCCAGGCCCATACGCCAGCCAGAAATTATTTTGCATTGTAACTCCCCGAAGCCTACTCTGGATCCCCCAGACAGACAGCGCATTCTTCGGCAGACATTTCGCCCGCGCACACGACCCGCAATGCGTCAAATGGCACACCTTGCCGTCGTCGGAGAAAGCTCTGACAGGCAGGACTCGAGGTCGGTTCGTCCGGATTCAGCACTGGAATCATTGCGGCCATTGGAAACTCGCAACTCAACTCGGCCGACTGAACTGTATAGGCCAAGGCATCAAGCGCTTCTCGAGCGATATCATGCGACGCGGAATATCTCATGCCAGCCGTCCGTGCAGCGACCTGCTGCTGAGCACAACCGTTACCGAGGAAGTCATTGATGGCCGGAACCTGGGTACAACTAAAGTAATTCTGATCGGCTCTGAAAAGCACTCGACGAGCTGAGCGTGCATCCTTCGCAGCCTCGTTTACCTCGTTGACCGCAATGCGCATTTGGTCAAGATCCGACGCACACCCCCCCCCATGATCCGTGTGCATCGGCCGTACCCCCCATGAACAAC
>JBDOMX010000073.1:0-9949 GCA_039831615.1 Planctomycetaceae bacterium | reverse complement strand
CCTGGTTGCGCGCCGCGGCGCGCAGCAGCCCGGGCAGCAGTGCCGGGCGCAGGTGACTCATGTCGGTCGAGATCGGATTTTCGAGCCGCGTGGCCTCGCCTCCGCCGCCGAAAAGCTCCGCCGCCTCCTTGTCGATGAAGGAATAGGTGACGCACTCGTTGTAACCCAGTTCCGCCGAATCGGCATGTCCAGGGTAAACGATGTCCCAGAACATCCGACTTCCTGAATCGTCTCCCACGATGACAGCGAGGAGTTCCGCCGCGAATCTCAATGGATCCGAAGCCAGAGGTGCGGACCCCATCTGCATGACGTGCTGGTGTCCACTGCCTTCCTTAACAATGAACTCCGTACGCTGAAGCGGTTCAACAGCTGGCAGCTGGCGATTGCAGTTGCCGGCGGGGATTGTGCTGCAGTACCGTTCTGCCAGCTCCAGCACAGCGTCGAAATCAGTGTTGCCTGCAACAGCCAGAGTCAAATTTGAGGCGTTGTACTGTTGCTTGTGGTACGTCCGCATTTGCTCAGCCGAGAGCGCGGTGATGCTTTCGTTGGTCCCAAGAATACTCTGCCCGAGCGGATGTCCGGAAAAATGGGTGGCCATCACGTTGTCGTAGGCGGTGAACGACGGCATATCGTCGTACATGCCGATTTCTTCAAGAATGACATTCTTTTCCATGTTGAAGTCCTCCTGCCGCAACGACGGCTGCATAAGCACGGCCAGCATTTCCATGGTGGTCGTCAGGTATTCCGGCAGGACGGCGGCATAGTACGTGGTCACGTCTTCGCCGGTCGACGCGTTGTACCGGGCGCCGACTTCGTCGAGGATGCGGTTCACGTCATCGGCTGAGTACTGATCATTTCCTTTGAACGCCATGTGCTCCAGAAAATGGCTGACTCCGGACACAGCAGCTGTTTCATCACGCGCTCCGGTGCGGACGAAAAACCCTGCTGCAACACTGTGAACCGACGACGTCAGTTCAGCGATGATATTGAGTCCGTTGGACAGCCGGTGTTGATGAAACTGCATTGAGTCTTTCCATAAGTCGGGCACAGCGGTCCGACTGAATGATTGATGAATCGGGCGTTCAGGAGTCCGCTCAAGTGGGCAGATCCGGAAACTCCCTGAGTCCTTAGGTTGGATTCACACTGCGGCCGCTGCCGCCTGGAGACAGTCAGCGTTGAGCGGCTCCGGACCAATCGTTACCAACACGATTTGTCGGGGAGCGAACTCCACAGCGTAGTCCCGAACGTCTTCGATCGTGATACTGTCGATGCGTGTGCGAATGTCGTTCGGCATGAGAACTCGTCCGAGATGCCATGTGTCGCGGGCCAGCGATGATGATCGCGCTGTGGTCGACTCCTGCTGCATGATCAATGAACTCTTGGCCTGAGCCTGACAGCGTCGAAGCTCGTCAGTCGTGAGCCCTTCATGCAACCCACGAATTTCCATGACGGTTGCTTCCAAAGTCTCCTGTGCTCGTTCGTTGGTCGTGCCCGCATAGCCAAACACGCGTGCGTCATGTCTGAGCGTGCTCAGGGAGGCGGAAATGGCATAGCACAATCCACGCTTCTCCCGCACATTCGTAAACAGACGTGAGCTCATTCCGCCACTGAGAATACTCACAGCTGCCCACGCGTCGAAATATCGTTCGTGACGATACGGAACACTCGGCCAGGCCAGACCAATATGTGTTTGCGCGGACTCGTGCGAGATGTGCATTGGTGATTCTTCGCAGCGGTCCACTGTGATCGAGGAGCCGCTCCCTCCCGTCCATGACCCGAAGGCGGATTCGATTTTTTCAATCACGTCGGACGAAGAAACATTCCCTGCGACGCCAATGATTGTCCCCTGAGGCCGGGCGTGGGTCTTGAAATGCTGACGCACGTCGTCGCAACTGATGGCATCAATGTCCGCCAGAGTCCCGCTGGACGGATTGCTCCACGGGGCAGCATAGCTGCATCGGCGCAGATACTGCCCCAGTCGCTGCTGTGGCTCATCTTCCAGCGCATGCAGTGCCTGACGGACAAGATCCTGCGCCGGGGAAAACTGTTCGCTGTCCAGATGGGGCGAGGTCATCATTGCAGCAAGCAGCGGAATCGCGTCACCGATGCGGTCGGCGGTTGTCGCCGCAGACAATGTCAGATGACTGAGTCCCGGTGAAACACTCCGTTGAACGCCCAGATTATCCAGGGCAGCGGACAACTCGCGCGTCGAATAATCACCGGCGCCTCGTGTCAGCAATTCGGAGAGCAGTGCGGCAGTGCCTGACTTGCCGGGAGCATCATGAACACTCCCGGTGGGCTGCAGCACCGTAATGGCAGCGGACTGGACGGCGGGCATCGCTTCGACGACGACAGTGAGACCATTGCCGAGAACATGAGTTACTACCTGGGGATCCGTCATGCAGAAAATGGCCTCGGTGGAATGTGCGGGAGAGAGAGAGCCGGACAGACTTCCGGCGACGATATTCAGAGATGTCCGGGACTGACTATCGGGGAATGTTGAAATCGCCGCCCAGATTCCTCCAAATTGAATGCACGTGGTTCGCCTGATTCTGCGTGTTGTTGTATTCGATTACAAACGTTGGCCCCTGCACGACATAGTGATGGGGTTCGTTCAATTCGGAACCTCCCCACCAGGCGAAATGAACGTTGTCTATCCCGGCTTGATTCATTTCAGCCATGCGGCGACGGACAACTCTGGCCGGCATCGCCGAAAGGTATTCACCCATCAACTCCCGCATCAGCTTCTGCTGTTCAGGATTCATGTCGCCAAATGCTGCGCCGGCAGGTTCGCCAGTCTCCGCCTGCGCCGCACCCGCTCCACGAATGTCGCGCGGTGCTTCCTTTGACAGCCAGATCGTGGACGTTTTATCGGTGGCTGAGGCTTTCAGGATCGATCGAGCCAGATCTTCACGGCGTCCAAGGACCCGCAGGCTGCGTCCTGGACCAGCATCGATCAGTCCCGGATTTGCCCCGAAGAATTCAGGAGTGGCACTGAGAACCTCCCCGCCCTTCACCGTGTAGTTGAGCGACAGGTGATGGCCCTCAAATCGCCAGCCCCAGACCAAGTCACCGGCAGGATCGCCGAAAACGCTGATGTAGTACCGGTGCGGGTGCCTTTTCTTTCGGCGTTCCGCTTCGTCGCCCGCTTCAAATAAGTAGAGAACCTCTTCCAGACTGCGGACTTCCAGAGACTTCTGATATCCCGCCGTCGTGAGACCGGTCGCCACTAATGCTTCGGCACTTGTCAGAGCACTACCATCCAGATCCCAAAGGCCCAGTCCCTGCCGATCACGCGGAATAAAGTGCCAGTTGACTCGTTCGGCATCATCAAAATCAAACTGCGTCAACGCCTTTTGATCGTCGGAGAGCGAATCAAGGTAAGCGGATGCTGCCGCTGCCATCGCCGTGCCGGGTGCATCATCTGCCATGGCGGTCTGCCCAGCCAACAGCATGGATGCAGAAATCAGGAACAGGAAGCAGGAATTCAAATTGAAGAATGTCATCGGGAAGGACCATTAAGTGGCAGCGTGAAGCGGGACCGGATCGGGAGTAACGGCATTCCGGCTGTCGAGCGCGGGAGGGCTAGCCTGGAGGCCACGTCAGGCTACGACCGCCCATGATATGGAGATGAAGATGAAACACAGTTTGGCCACCATCTCGACCCGTGTTAATCACCGTGCGGTAGCCATCGTTCAGTCCCAGCGTGGCAGCGATCTGCGGCACCTTTAACAGTAGATGCCCGGCCAGCGTGGCGTCCGAGTCATCAAACCCATCCAACGATTCGACAGGCTTTTTCGGAATCAGCAAAACGTGGACCGGCGCTTGCGGATTGACATCATGAAATGCAAGACACTGCTCGTCTTCGTAGGCGATATCTGCTTCGACTTCACGATTGATAATTTTGCTGAAGATCGTCACGTCGAGACGGGTCCTTCTATGACACCTGATACTTGCTGAAGAGATTAGCAGGTCGGGGACCAAACACCAGTCAGAGCAGCCGCTCCCGGAACCGGCCCGTTCGCTGGCGGTCAGTCCGGACCACGATTCCCTGTCGAGTCTGAATTGGACGCAGGCCGTGGATTCAGCGCTTCCGGGCTGAGTCGATCCACGATTCCATTTACAAATCCGGCCGAATTCTCGGCACCGAATTCTTTGGCAAGTTCCACGGCTTCGTTGATGGCCACCGGCGAAGGTGTCCCCAGATGATGCATTTCGAAGATGGCCAGTCGCATCACGTTCCTGTCTGTGGGCGCCATTCGCTCAATATGCCAGTTCTGTGCGACACCTTCGATGAGTTGATCAATTTCCGACAAATGACCACGGACCCCCGATACCAGCTGAGTGGCAAATTCTATGAGTTCTGCATTCGGCAGATCGTCCTCAATCGTCTGCTGCACCAGCTGGAGAGGAGCATCAGGATTCACATCCATCAAATAGAGCATTTGCAATGCCGTTTTACGGGCATCAGAACGGCGCGGCATTGAGATGGTATCACTAGCTGAAAAAAGAACGCCGGCGACCGGAGAGTTCTGTCGGATCTGATTGAGAACTGAAATGACTGCGGGCGAGGTTGCAGGAACACGACAATTTAGAAGGTGCAAACACGTGGTCAAGCGGGATACCGTCGGTCACACAAAATCCGCAAAATCAGTCGCGTACTCGAATCAGCACGGCAGTCATATCATCCTTTTGCGGTGCCGAACCTCGAAATTTCTGTGCCTGCTGAAATAAACGGTCCAGTGCCCCGGCCGCGGACTCTTCCTGGGCCTGGTGAATGCAATCCAGCATGCGGTTACGGCCAAACAGCTGGACCCGCCCGCTGCACGTCTCCGCGATCCCGTCGGTTGTCATGAGAATGGTGTCGCCGGTATCCAGATGTCGGGGGCCAATGGTCGAATACTCCGTCTCTTCGACACAGCCCAGAACCGGACCTGTGCTGTGGAGCCGTTCAATTTCCCCGGTGGCCCGAAGCAAAAAACCCTGATGCCCGGCCCCTGCCCACACAAAGCTGCGCGTCGTCACGGAAAATGACACGACCATCGCCGTCGCGAGCAACGGCATTTCTGAACCGGAAGCCGCCAACAACCCGTTGGCACGATGCAGTACTGTCCCTGGTTCAACAGGTTCAGCGCCTGGATATCTCAAGAACGCACGAAAATAGGCCTGGGCTTCCGCCATCCGAAGAGCAGCATTCAACCCATGGCCCGTCACATCACCGATGACAAAAAAGTTCCTGTTGTCCGTCGTCGTCGCGTAATCAAAGAAGTCTCCACCAACAATCTCAGCCGGCTGGTTTCTGGCAGCGACTTCCAAACCAGGAATCTCAGGAGCCGCGGCTGGCAGCATGGCCTGCTGAACAAGTTCTGCACGTGACAATTCCCGTGCGTTTCGACTGAGTCGATGCCGCATCGTCGCATGAATCAGTGAATCAATGAGACGGAATTCCAAATCTGACGTACGCACGATCACGTCGACCTCCAACCCACCATACATGGCTTCTGCCGCATGACGGTGTTGCTCGTCGACCAGCAGAATCACCGGAACATCCATCAAGAGATGCCCAAATCGCGTCCGGTCAGTGGAATGGCTGGAGTCGCAGTACTCGAGAATGATCAGGTCGCGCCCGGTGCAGTCTCGGATTTCGAACCGATCCGACCGGATTCTCTCAATACCGCACTCTTCCTCAGTTGCCAAATAAGGAGTGTCAGCATGCGTCAGACAATTTCGGATGGTTGCATCATCGAGAAAATCGTCGTCGTGAGGATCCTGCTGAATGACAAGCACGCGTGGTTTCACTGGATGCTCCAATTCACAGGCTTGCGCAGTCAGGATCATTCTTCGAGCCATCGTTTCTCGCGAAGATTCAAGCGTCGCGAGTGATGACCGTGACTTTGTCCCAGTATCTGTGCATCTGTTCACTGTACCGGATTCTGCCACTGGAGTGAAATTGCGTGCGCTCAAAATCCAACGTATTCACTGATCTTTGAGGATCGGCCGTTCGTCGGACATCCGTGGATCTCCACTGAATTCCGAGAATCCTGGCTCCTGTCCGTTCGAGCGATGCCTTGAACCTGCGATCTGAGCCAAACGGCCTCATATGCCTCGAATCGCAACGCGGTTGGCGGATTCCGCCGGCTCGGATAGACTTCATCAAACCCGGTAGGTCACGACAAGTTACCGGAGCCCGCCAGGATTTCGGTCGACAACCGCAATTCACTGGCGAATAATCGCCGCGAGATCCCTTCCCAGTCCCACCGGTTCGACCAGAACCGGCAGCCTTCCCTCCCGAATCTTCCCCGCACGGGGAACCTATCTTTGAAGGAGCACAGAAATGAACAGAATCGGCGGATTCCTCACTCTGGCGATCATGACGTCGGCTGGCAGTATTGGCGCAGCCGAACTTGAATCTGGTTTGCAGGTCGGCGATTACCCCGATGCATTCTATGTCAGCGACGTGACGGGCCCGTCCGCGGGAGAAGACCTGTGCTACAAGTGTCAGTATGGCGCACGTCCCGTCGTCAGCATTTTTGCCCGCGCGATGGACGATCATGTCCGCAGCCTGATCAAGCAGATCGATGACGTGGTGGGCCAGCACTACGAAGAGGAGCGAATGGCAGCGTTCGTCGTCCTCTTGACCGATCAGCCGAAAGACGATGAGAAAATACTGGTTGCGGCAGCGAAGGAACACAAAATTTCGTTCACACCTCTGACGACCTACAACAAGTCGTCCGGTCCGAGAAAGTATCGGATTCACGAAGATGCTGCGGTCACCGTCATGATGTGGGTGGACAACGACGTGAAGAGCAATCACACCTTCGCAAAGGGAAAACTTACCGACGATGCGATCAAGCAGGTTGTTGCTGCAACCGCAACGATTCTCAAGTGATCCCAACGAGGGTACATGCGTACGAGGCGGCGATCATGCGGTTCGCCGCCTCTTCGTTTGAGCGGTCATGTCGATTTGACATGGCCAGCGTCATTCGGTCGGTTCAGTTCGAAGTCGAAACACGAACAAAATACCACCGAGTGCCGGTGGGAGCATCGGCAACATAGAAGTCGCGCTCGGCCACGCCTTGATTGTTGTCAACTGTCAACTCAAAGGTGACTCCGGTCTCGCTGACGGCACGATAGGTTCCAGCACCTATTCCGTCCGGCCGAAACTGTGAGACGACGTGGCGATTAATCTGGACAGACGTGGGGATTGGTCCGGTCCGTTGTGACTCTGTGGAGGGTCCTCGAGCAGGAACGAGTCCGGCCACGCTCGCCAATGACATGGCATCACGCTGCTGGGACTGGAGGGCGAGAAACCTCTGTTTGGCTGTCTGATCACCGTTCCAGGCAGCCATGAACAGGCCGGTTATCAGCAGAAGCAACAAAACCCGGGCATTCATCGTTCACCATCCGTTTTCAGTCAGAAGATCTGCAGGACCTTATCGACACATCGGAGGTCCCAGTTCTCATGAATCAAGCGAGGAAGAGTGACATGAGGGTGGTGTGGCCAACTATGCCGGGATGATCGATTGTGCCGGAAGGTCACTCGGCCAGATTCACTCCGAAGGTTTTCTGGCCTGGATCGACTCCGCGTGCGGATCGACGACCCGCACCGTAGGCTGTTCTTCTGCCACGACGTCCTGCTGACGGAACGGATCAGATGACCAGGCCCCTCCGAACTGACTGATGGTGCGACTGCGAAACCAATTCGCCAGTCGAACCTGCAATCGACTTCTGAGCCATGGCACCAGCAATGCGAAACCGACTCCGTCCGTCAGCAACCCAGGAGTCATCAGGAACGCTCCAGCCAGCAAAACCATGACACCGTTGATGATTTCTGACGACGGATTTTTTCCCTGAGCCAGTTGCTGATGGATGGCCCGCCAGACGTTGAGTCCCTGCCGGCGCGCCAGACTGACGCCAAGGATCCCGGTGCAGACCACAATCAGCAGCGTCGTCGGGAATTTGACTCGCAGATACAACTGGTGCAACAGCGTGAGTTCGATCAGCGGCACCAGAATGAATGCCAGAAGCAACTTTCCGGTGATCGAAAATGATACGGATTGCGTCTTCATCGACTTCCTGGACGAGTCACCGAATCGAAGGGGATGCGACTCACAATTCTAGACTCCACAGCGTAAGCCGGACAGTGTCCCGTCAGCAGCGGGGTCTGTTGACGTGTGCTGTTCGAAAGATCGGTGAATCGTCACAATCATTCGCCCTCATTCTCTCTTCGCCGCCAGAGTAAATCTACTGGTCCGTCTGCACGGTCTGCGATGTGCATGAATCATCATTCTACCGATTCCGGCCGGCATTTCAGCTGGACACTGGTCCTCGTCGTCGGCATGGCCGCATTTTTTCTCTCGGCATCAAGGGTCAATCATGGACTGGTGGGCTCGCCGCTTCCAAACGGCCCCGGGCTGACAACGGATGAATCAATTAATATTCGACAGGGAATTTATCTCTTCGACGCATTCATACAGCATGGCCCGTTGATGCTGTTTCCGGGAACAGCACAGGATGTCTATAGCCATCCGGAATACATGGCAGACTATGTGCCCCTCGGACGTTTCCTGCTGGGAGCATTCCACGAACTGACCTCATGGGCGATCTCAGGGGCCGAACTCTCTGTTGTCAATGTTCCGGCTGCGCGGCTGGCTTCGTCTTTTGCCCTGGCCGTAACAGTCATGCTGATGATGGCATGGACCGGCAAGCGCTACGGGATGTTCACTGCGGTGATCGCTGCCGCGCTGTTCCTGTTGATGCCTCGAGTGGTCGGCCATTCCCGAATCGCCTCACTCGAGACACTGACCACGCTTGCCTGGCTGGCGGCGCTGATTCCTTTGCTCTGCTGGTGGACAAACGAACGTCCCCCGTCCGCCTGGCAGGCCGTCGTCAGCGGACTCATGTGGGGCATCCTGATGCTGGTCAAGATCCAGGCAGTTTTTCTGCCGCCCGTGATCACACTGTTCGCGATTGCCATGTTTCGCATGAAAGCACTGCGGCCTTTGACCATCATGGCCATGACCGGTCTCATCGTGTTCTTCTGTGGATGGCCATGGCTCTGGCTGGATCCGATTCACAATCCTCTGTCGTATTTGATGTCGACGACCGACCGACTGCCAGTCAACAACTGGTATATGGGGCACCGCTACGCAGACAAGGCAACTCCCTGGCACTACCCGTTCATGATGGCGGCGGTGACAATTCCTCTGCATACCTGTGGTGGCCTTGTCCTTCGTCTGCTGCAACGACGCCTCGACGCTGCCGAACATTTGCTGCTGCTGTCGGTCGCGCTGCCGATGACAGCCTTTGCGATTCCCGGAACACCGGTGTACGACGGCACACGACTTTTTCTGTTCGTCATGCCGGGGGTCGCAATTCTGGCGGCCAGAGGTCTCGCTCTGTTTGTGGGCAATCGCCGCGTCGATCCGACGTTGCCCGCTGGCACCCGATCCCCTTGGCCGGTTTCTCCGAAAAAGCTCGTGGCAATCATGGGTGCACTCTTTGTATTGGATGTGGCCGTCACGATCACTCAACTCGGCCCGTTCGCAGGCGATGCCTACAACGGTCTCGCACGTCTGCTCAATCCCGCTGAAGAAACGCTGGAATGCAGCTACTGGGGCGGGGCACTCAACAGTGATTTCTGGGAGCAGGTGCCGCACGGCAGCACAGTGGCTGTTGCTCCAGTGCTGCATTCCGTGCTGCTGCAGGACATGATGTCCATGATCCCCATCGTCAGGCAGCGCCAAATCGTGCTGGAACCGTTCTACTATGAACCCGCAGAACAGCGAGGACTGGTTCTGCTGCTGCACCGATTGGCTGACCTTCCACCGGAGCTCCGCCAGCCTCCACCAGGCAATCAGCCTGTGGTCGAAATCCAGCTCGACCGGCGCGTGCTGGCGCGGCTGATTGACACCAGCCAGCGCACCTGGTTGCAGAAGCCGGAATGGTA
>JBDOMX010000386.1:0-9959 GCA_039831615.1 Planctomycetaceae bacterium | reverse complement strand
CAGACATCGAACGCCTCCCGTGCTTATGAAGTGAAATGTTTTTCCACTCTTCCTACGCTCGAGGAGGCGTTTGCGTTGAAAAATGGTGCGCAATGCAGGTTAGTGCGGATCGCCCCCATGGACAGGCGGTTCTCCGGTGATTCCTGCTGCGAAACACAGAACCGCAAGAATCAGCAGAGCCACTGACGAGAGTCCCAAAGCGAAGGCCTGAAAACGTCCTCCGCCGGTGGCTGCCCAGCCGACAAGCAGTGACAGAACAAGAACGACAAATCCACGAGATATCATGGTCAGGTCCTCCTTCCGCTTCGAGTGTCCTCCCGAATCGTTACAACGTGGTGTCCATCATTGTCAGTCAGTGCACATTGCGTTCCATTAGAGCATTTTTCGAAGTGTCGTGGCGGGTTGTGGCTCGCGGGAGCAATGGAATATGGGCTCTGGAACTTCCACCGCGGCCACGAATCAGCGTAATACGCTGTAGCTTCGCATCGCGCGAATAATATCGCCATGAGAATGCATCGCGTTGTCCAGCAACGTCGGGTGGTGCCCCAACGAGCAGGCCCCGCGATTTGTAAATCGCACGTTACTCACACGGCGCTGGAGAAATCTGATGCTGAAGATCTGATCACCTGCGGTGATTCCGGCTGACAGACGTGGTCCAGTTGCCGTCACTGCGGGAGTTCACGCATTCATGGCAAGTGTCACGCAGAGAATTCAACTCACAACTGATCCAGCCAAAGTGGTGTTCATTTCATCCCCGCGGTATCAGCTCAATTTCTGACGACTCGGCGCAGGATCATGATCCACACCGGTATCAACACTGCGGCAGAAAATGCGGCGATGGACAAACCCATCAGAATCAAATTCCCTCTCAGCTTCGTTCCGGGACCGTGCACCAGCGATTGCCGTTCCTGCATGACCACGTAGAGATCAGGGACGGGACTGTGTGATTCAATCATGAGCCTCCACGGATCCGTTCCGTCGCCGGCACCGTCCAAAAACGGATCGCGGAACGTGGAACTCGCGATCGGTGATCCCGTTTCCTTTTCCAATTGAAGCAAAGCGTGCAGGTCGACCGATGCCGGAACCTGGAGATCAACCGACAGATTGACTTTTTTCCCCGCGTCTTTGATGTATCGAATGTGTCGGATCGGACGGGCCTGCGAAAGTCTGTTCTGGCGAGCGTCGTAGATGGCCATGAAGCGTTCCGCGCCTTCATCGATTTCCGGAACTCTGACAACATCTCCAAGTTGAATGAAAATTCCGGCCACTCCCTGAAACTCTCCTGCTTCGTTCCAGAGTGGAGCAGACACGGCAAGTACCCAGGCGTCTTTTGTGTCTGTCAGAAAGCTTGCAGGCAGGCGCGGCTCCGTTGTCTGTTGATCGGCCTCAGGATCACTCCATTGGGGAATCTCCAATGAGAATTCAACATCGCTCGGCAGGTCCCGTCCAACACCCGAGTAGTACGACCTGTAATGGAACTGTTGTCCAATCGTTTCTTTCGGCGGATAGCGGGCGACCTGATATCCCTCCGCGTCACACACAAACCAGCTGAAGGTTTCCGAACCGGATACGTTGTTCGTCCTGCTCTGCGGTCTGGACTGATGTGCTGATGTCTGCACGGTCTTCATCAGATGCTGAAGGACCGGATGTATTTGTCTTTCGCTGCGTGTGCGCAAGCCTTCGATCACTGACTGACGTTGTTGTCGCTTCATTTGATTCCATTCCACCAGTTGCGACGATAACTGTCCGTCACGGATCATCTCTCTGACCTGTTCAAATCGCCGAGCAAACTTCAGTCGGGCATCTTCGGCCGCGTACCCTGCGACGAGACGCAGCGAGCGATCATCCTGAGTTGTCAGTTTGTTCTGAAGCGCTTCGATCTGCCCGTTGAGCAGCGAGCCGGCGGTGATGATCGAAGCTGCGGTCACGATCAGCAGCGTCACAGACAACCACGGAATCCTTGGATTCCGCCTGCACCATCGCCACAGATGTCCTGCTGCGGAGACAGTGCGTGCCAGAATCGGTTCACTTCGCCTGTAACGCTGCAGGTCGTCGGACAGTTCGCGGGCTGACTGATACCGCAGCTCCGGATCCTTCTCGAGGCATTTCAGACAGATCGTTTCCAAATCGACCGGGATTCTCGGATCAAATGTGCGCGGCCGCGGTGGGTCTGCATCGATAATCTCGCTCAGGACGTGCCGTATGCTGCCACGGAATGGTCGTTCACCGGTCATGGCCTCGAAGAGAACCACGCCCAGTGAATAAACGTCTGATCGGCAATCGGCCTGATTTGATGCTCCTCTGGCCTGTTCCGGCGACATGTAGGCTGCAGTACCGACAATCAGCCCTGCTTCGCTGTCAGTCGACTCGGCGTCCTGCCTGGCGAGACCAAAATCCGTGACGTGCGGGACATCCTCCCGATCCAGCAGAATGTTGTCCGGTTTGAGGTCTCGATGTGTGATTCCCTCCGTGTGCGCGTGATGGAGTGCACCACAGACTTCTGTCATCAGCCTGACGCATTCGTCCAACGAAAGACGTCTTTCCTTCAGGCGGTCGCCGAGTGACACGCCGTCGATCAGGTCACTGACTATGAAGGCTGTTTCGTCTTCCCAGTCGGCTTCGTGCACGGTGACGATGTTCGCATGCTTTCGCAACCGGGCAGAGTTTCGAGCTTCCTCTCTGATGAATCGTTCAATGTCGACCGCCGTATGCCGTGACTGCAATGGGATCTTAATGGCGACATCGCATTCAAGTTTCGTGTCCCGAGCGCGCCACACACTGCCGAATCCGCCCCTGCCGATCTGCTCCACCAGCATGTACTGGCGGATTTTCTTTCCGGGAAACAGACCTTCGGAATCACTCAGTGAGGATCCACAGTGCGGACAGGCGCCGCCGTCGTCGGACAGGTTCCCTGATGGATCGCGGGTGATGCCGCACACCGGACAGACCGCCGTTGTGAACGAATCACCGGCATTCCCTGCCGCAATCACAACAGTCTCCGTGGTCGCTGCCAGTTCGACCTGTTTTCGAGCAGCGGTGATCAGCTGTAACTGGCCAAGACATTCGCTCAGCCTGTCAGCATGCTGCGGATGTGCGGCGACCACGTCTGCATCCGACAATGATTCGCCGGTCTCCCGCCGTCGCATTGCGTCTGCGATAATCTCGTCGACAAGTTGGTCGTCTTCCCGCATCGAGCCACCTTTCCTGTCACCCGTCAGTACGGCTGAACCACGCCGAAGACTTCCCCAGGGACTGCCTGAGTGCTTTTTTACCCCGATGGAGCAAACCGCGGATCGCCGGCTCGGTCCGTTTCATTTTCTCCACGACTTCCTCCAGTGTCAGATTCTCGATGTGGTGCAGCCAGACGGCCTGCCGCTGGTCATCGGGAAGGCTGGCCAGTGCGACCTGAAGAGCGTCAACGGCTTCGTGAGCGGCGGCCGAACTTCCCGGAGAGCGGCCATGAGCTGAAAGCTGATTGAGCAGATTTAGAAACGACGCCGACGCATCGGGAGTCGTTGTCTGGACATCGATCCGATCGCCACCCCGTTTTTTTCGCATGGCGGCGCGAATCGTGTCGGACAGTCGGGCATCGGCGATGGCACGCATCCATCCGTAGAACGCATTCGCATCACCTTCGCGAAGCGCTGAAAAATCACGAAACACGTGAATGAACGTCATTTGAAGGATGTCCTTGACGTCGATGACCGCCTGCAACGCAGCAGGAATTCTCGGCCGGAGTGAATCCGCGAGACGTCCATAATCAGCCAGCAGCAGTTGTTGGAGAGCGATGCGATCACCCCGTCGTGCCGCTGCCAGGAATTCGTCTCTGAGCGTGTCCATTTCCGCCACGTGTCAGATAGAGGGAAGGAGGCATTCCGGCGATTTCAGTTCGCGAGGATTTCCGAGAGGATCGGCCCGACATTCTGTGAATCGTTTCAGAAAAACCGCGC
This sequence comes from Planctomycetaceae bacterium, assembly GCA_039831615.1. GTDB lineage: Bacteria > Planctomycetota > Planctomycetia > Planctomycetales > Planctomycetaceae > S139-18. Next base: position 6,009 of record JBDOMX010000386.1, on the reverse strand, counting down.
GCGCTGCGCCAACCGATGACGGTTACCCACTGATTGCTGTGTTCAGCTGGTGATGAGTGACGGAATCTGGATTCACTCCGTCAGCATCTCGTGGCCTTGGTGTGTGATGAGTTCGATCGACGGCTCGCTGCCGGGCAGCCCGCTGTCCCAAACGAGAAGGAATGAGAGAATGACAACCTGCATGTCACATCGAAATCGCGAACTTCTCCAGTCAAGACTCGAAGAATTCCGCTTCGATTCCGGACAATCACGATTCGGATTTGCAGACCGACTGGCTCGGGAAAATGGATGGACCGAGATCAAAGCTGAGAAAACGATACGCGAATACAAGCGTTTTCTCGGTCTGGCCATGACGGCCGGGCATCCAGTGACGCCGTCCGAGGACGTCGATCAGGTGTGGCATCTGCATCTGACGTACACTGAATCTTATTGGAACGCCCTGTGCCGAGATCTGCTGGGCAGCCCACTGCACCATCACCCGACACAGGGAGGGTCAGACGAACGGGCAAAGTTTCACGACTGGTATGCCCGCACTCTGGAAAGTTACGTCACCGCGTATGGCGAATCGCCGCCGCAGGATGTCTGGCCCGGTCCGCACGAGCGGTTCCGCCACATGAGTGTGCTCCGCTGGGTGGATACGTCGGCTCACTGGGTGATCAATCGATCAAAGTTTTTGCGCCAGGCCTTTTCATTAATCCTTGTTTGCCTGTGTTTGGGTGTGATGCTGGGGGCCGCCCCGGATGCCGTGCACAACGCAGGTTCCGCGGTGCTGGTGATTGCTGTGGGCCTGCTGGCGATTCTCTTGAGTGCGGCATTCGGTGGAAAGTCTGGAGGAAAGAGTAAAAAGGACAAGAAGTCGGACACCAGCGGGTGCGGAGGCTGTGACTCAGGCGATGCGGGATGTGGAGACGGCGGTTGTGGCGGCTGCGGCTGCGGAGGTTGCGGCTGCGGAGGTTGCGGCTGCGGAGGTTGCGGCTGCGGAGGTTGAAAGTCGAGTATCTGTGCGACGCACAGCGGGTCAACAACCACCACGATCTGGTTGTCGATAACGAAGGCAACGGCTCCGGCGAGAATCCGCGGGACTTCAGTGAATTCGTGTATCCCGAGAATCCTGAACTGGTGAATCCGAGTCCGGCGCTGCTGTGCGAATGACTGCTGGCTATGACAGATGCACACAACGCTGCTGTGGAACTGATCTTTATGAATACATCAGTTGACTGAAGTTAAGCTGCAAGTGGCGGCAGCATCCCTGACCGTGACACATTGCTGTCACTCAGCGACGAATGGTCGTTAGGCCTTCGGCTTCGTTGGCCCGGGCGGAGCGGGAATGGGCTTTGACGGCAGTGGATCGCCGGGACGAGGTGTGCCGGGGATGTCTCCTGGCTGCGGGATGCCAGCCGGCTGCGGTGCCCCAGGGCGTGGACTGGCGGATCCGGTGGGCGGATGATGATCGTGTGCCGCGATGCTTGCAAAGGCGTTCATGACAGCATTGATTCCTCTGTGGTTTATCGAGATGGTCAGTTGTCTTGGACGACTGACGATTGTCCGATGCACAACACGTGCCGGAGCCTCCACGGCGCGTGACTGCTGATCGGCAGAGCATGAAGCGGTTGCTGAAGCACCGGTGCGGTGGCTGATCGCTCGATCAGCGGCCCCTGTGCACGGATGTGCCGAGTGAAACGACCCGTACGCGCCGGTGGCACACGGTTTGCCTTCTCAAGAGCCCAAATCCATGCTTCTGAGGGCAGACCATACGATGAGCCAGGTGACTAACGACTACGCCGGAGCCTCCGACATCGGGCAGCAGCGGAAGACCAACGATGACAATTATCTAATTGCCGACCTGCGACGCCTCATGCACGTGTGTGACACCAGCGTGTCCTCGATGCAGGAGGATCGTTTCGGTCCACGGCCAGGTCATCTGCTGATGGTGGCTGACGGAATGGGGGCTACAAGTTCGGCGAACATGCGAGCCGCCACGCCATTCAGTTTATGACAGGTTACATCGTCAACCTCATGCAGACTTTTCTTGTGATCGATCCGCAGAACGATCACGAATTCAGGGAATCACTCAGGGATGGTTTCCGGCGAATTCAGCGAATGTTCCAGTTGGAAGGGACGATCGGTCCGGCCAGGGCGAAGATGGGAACCACGTTAACAGTTTCGTATATCGTCTGGCCATGGATGTACACCGTCCATGCAGGGGACTCGCGCTGCTATCTGCTGCGAAACGGTGGGCTCAACCAAATCACGACCGATCACACGATCGCTGAAATGCTGCTGAGTGTCGGCCAGATTCCTGACGACCAGATCGGCGGCTCGGCCATGCACCATACGCTGTGGAACTCGCTTTCTGCAGGAACACACATCGTCGAACCGGACGTGATTCGAACGCGGCTCAAACCGTGCGATTCCGTCCTGCTTTGCTCTGACGGACTGACTCGACATCTGTGGAGCGAAGACATCGTTCGAAACCTCACCGAAGGCCGATCGGCCGACGAAGTATGTGAGATCTGCGTCCGCACAGCCAATGCGCGAGGGGGCCGGGACAACATCACGGTCGTTGTCGGCCACAAACTCCAGCCACCCGCTGAAGATGACAACATCGACTGCGACGAAACTGATGTAGTCGACGCACTGGCAGACACAGTCGTCAGTGTCTGAATCAGGCGGCTGACACATGACCCGCAATGTGGAAGACGTCGTGGCCGTCGTCAACAACATCACAATACGAGATACCATCGGCAGACGGGTCGGGTGTCTCAAGCAGGCATTTGGACGGCACTCGGAGCTCAAAGAAATTGACTTCCACGGCATCGACCATGCGGCGACCGGCCGGGACTTTGAGATTCGATCCACGTGCTCAGACAACAGCTGGGCCTTGAACTCTTCAACGGCAGCCTGGGAGCGAGCCGTCAGGCGATGTTTCCAAAACTGCTCGACCGACGGTGAGCGGAGCCACGTCCCGGATGGCAGCCCGCGAGACTCGCGCTGAGGCCATTGGCGAACTCCGACGGGCGCCGGGAGTCCACCTGCCACAGCAGGGACCGGCATGACGAACTCAATCGCGAAGTGACCGTGTTCCTGATGGATTGGCAGTACTTCAAAAATGATCAGCGGATGCCTTCTGCCAATCGTCTATCCAGTCAGCGGGCGGACTGTACAACAACTCGCCCGGTTCGAGGGAGTCGTAGAGCTGCGCGTACGATCTGGCAGTTGTCGGATTGATCCGTCGCATCAGCAGCGACGGTTTCAATTCCTGGACATGGTCCAGGCCCAGTGACGCCACCAGGTCGTGCAGGGCGCTCACAGTATTCCGCTGGAAGCTGACGACACGCTCAGCTTTGTCCTCGACAACCAAACCGCGAACCCGTTTGGGATCCTGAGTCGCCACACCCACGGGACATCGATTCATGTGGCAACGCTGAGCCTGAATGCAGCCGAGTGCGAACATCATGGCGCGCGCTGCGCTGCAGTAGTCGGCCCCCTGGGCGATTCGCCGTGCGATCTCGAACGCCGAGTAGATCTTGCCGCTGCACCCAACCTTGATGTTTTCTCGCAGTCCGCATCCCACCATCGCGTTATGTACATAATGCAGCCCCTCATTCAGCGGCGTGCCGACATGATCTTCAAACTCCAGCGGAGCGGCCCCGGTGTCTCCTTCGCCGCCATCGACGATGATAAAGTCAGGATAAACCTGCGTCTCAATGATCGCCTGACAGATGCCAGGGAACTGATGGGGCTGGCCGATACACAACTTGAAGCCAGTTGGCTTTCCACCCGAGGCTTCTCGCAGCGAGTGCACGAACCGGATCAATTTTCGTGGCGTTGTGAAGGCCCGGTGATACGGCGGCGGCACGCACTTCCGGCCAATCGGAACGCCACGAATGTCGGCGATCTCCTGTGTCACCTTCTCGCCCGGCATGACGCCACCCAGTCCTGGCTTATGATGGCGTTCACACAATCTCGACGCATGCTGCGATGATCGCAGCATGACAACCGCAACTCCAGCGGAACCACACATCATCGGACCATTCGTGATCGATCCGCTCTGTGATTTCCGAACTCTGCCTGACTGCAAAGTGTTCGCGCAATACATACAGCGGACCGGATCCGATATCATCCGGATCCTCATGATTCCCCTGCTGCAAATTGTTTATCGCCGGGATTACGGACTGAGTCTGCGCCAATGGCCGGGGAATTGTGTCGCCTTCAGTCCCGGCTCTCGCATCAGCAGCGGCGCGGAGCGGATCGTCACACATGAGGCGCGTAACAACACCGAGATGGAAGCAACCGCATGACAGTTCAGTGCACAGTTTGTCAGAAAGAATGTCCGATTGGGGACGTCACACCAGCACGTTTTGTTCGTCCGGCTGTGGCGGCGCTGATCGTGTCAGACTGTCCCGCATGGGATATCGACAGTCTCGTGTGTCAACATGATCTGAGCCGCTTTCGGAGTCAGTACGTACAGAACGTGCTCACGCAGGAAAAAGGTGAATTGACGTCTCTCGAAAACGAAGTGGTCGAAAATCTGCGCGAACACGACATTCTTGTATAGCGACAATTAGTCCCAGAACAAGCGACCCACTGAGCGGGTTTTTCGAACGGAATTTGCGCAGCGTATCGCGGTCGGCGATGCGAAATCGTCGGTGCTTCGTCGAGAATGGTTCTGCGGCATGTTCGTCAGTTCTCCGAACTGAGGGCTACGGCAGCGTATCACGACGTCCGGATCCTGAGTTCCTTAACCAAAGAATACGTGGCTGCCTACGAGTACTTCGGTGTGACCTTACAATGGCAGTACGTCGACCAGTCGTCAGGACACCGGTTGCATCTGGTTCCCGTTGAGCAGCCGACAAATGATGCGGCGACTCGTTCTTGCGACCTGATACGGGATGCGAATCATATCGTTGACGAACGTGCGGAAGTCCATCTTCAGCAGGCGATGTTTCACTTTGCGACGCGTCGCCTTCCAGCGACCGGTCTCAGGAAGACACCCCCTCCTGCAGTGGACCGCTCCCATGCAACTCATTTTGCTCATCCACACCTTTGCCACGTCGTTTATGGTCGGCCTGATCTGGTTCGTGCAAATCGTGCGCTATCCCTGTTTGACAACGTTGGCCGCGAACAGTTCAGCACCTACGAACAAATTCACCAACGATTGACGACGCGGGTTGTTGGCCCCGCCATGCTGGTCGAAGTTGCGACCGCTATGATGCTCCTGAATGATGCAAATGCATTGGTTTGGATCGGTTTCCGCCGGGCATCGAAGGGGAAAGCTGTCCCGGTATCTTAATCAGCCGCAGAAGCGTGGTGTTGGAAGCCTCATGTAATGGCCAAAACGGGACGGTCAAGCACAGTTCCTCTATGACCCTGTCGCCAGACAGCAGGTGGGCGCCTCATGTCATTCGAAAGGTACACCAGTGAAGGAAGCTGAAACACCCGTCGCGTTGATCACCGGCAGCGGTCGGCGTCGAGTCGGGAACGTCATTGCCCGGTTCCTGGCAGGAAAAGCCTACCGTATTGCCCTGCATTACAACTCGTCCGCCGAGGAAGCACATCGGACACGCGACGAATTGCGAGAAGCGGGCACGGAGTGTGAAGCCTGGCAGGCAAATGTTGCAGACGCAGCCGATGTCGAGACCATGGTGTCGGCCGTGCACGACCGATTCGGGCGGCTCGATGTGCTGGTGACCACAGCATCGATCTGGTCGACCAGGTCGCTGAACGAAATTTCAGCCGAGGACCTGCGCCAGAATTTTGATGTTAATACGCTGGGAACGTTCTTTGCGGCCCGCGCAGCGGGCCGCATCATGGTCGAGCAGCCGGATGGCGGATCCATCGTCACCATCGGCGACTGGGCCATCGAACGACCCTACCTCGATCACGCTTCCTATTTTCTGTCCAAAGGCAGCATTCCGACGCTGACAAGAGTCCTCGCGCTTGAGCTGGGACATCGTAATCCCAACATTCGTGTGAATTGCATTCATCCTGGCCCGGTCATGTTTCCCC
>JBDOMX010001100.1:36520-38673 GCA_039831615.1 Planctomycetaceae bacterium | reverse complement strand
CACGACATTTCGAAAACTGCTCTAGTGATCCGTCAGCATTGAGTTTTAGGGTAGCCGGATTCGCCAGAATTCGGACTGCTCGGTCGTTCCCTGAAGTCTGGCGACTCCAGCTACGGGCAAACCCTAGTCTTTGTTCCTGACAATCCACTAGTGATCCGTGACAACACCCACCTTCAACGCACGCAGCTGTCCATGCATCAATCGCCGGTCGACGACATTCTGAATCCGCGAGGATCTTCCAACCCCCTTGATTTGACGGCAGTCATTGACGGTTACGTCAGTGGCCGCGAGGCTGCATGGATCGCCCTGCGACGTCATTTGCACCGGCATCCCGAGCCCAGCGGTGAAGAATTTAAAACCAGCGAGCTGGTCCGCGCCCATCTGGCCCAGCACAAAATTCCGGCCCACATTGCGCCTCGATCGGTGGGTGTCATCGCAGAATTTGGCATCGGCAGGGATGCTGATTCGGGGCCCGTCATCGCCCTGCGAGCCGACATCGATGCGCTTCGGATGGCCGATCGTAAATCGACGGAATATGCGTCCACGGTGGACGGATGCGCTCACGCGTGTGGGCATGATGTTCACACAACGGTGATGCTGGCGGTGTCTGAAATCCTGTTTGAACTCAACGAACTCCATACTTCATTAATACCATCGGCAAGGATTCGCCTGATTTTCCAGGCTGCCGAAGAAATCTGCAAAGGGGCGCAGTGGATGGTCGAAGACGGCGCGATGAAGAACGTCGACGCCATTCTCGGAATTCACGTGGATCCCATGCTCCTGATTCATCAGATCGGAATCTGCTATGGGGCGCTGACGGCTCAGGTCGACGAAGTATTGATCTCGGTTCGCGGTCGGGGCGGCCATTCGGCCCGACCTCACAATACTTCGGATCCCATTTCCGCGGCGTCAATGTTGCTGTCGATGCTCTATCAGCGGTTGCCCCGGGTGATCGACTCCCGCGATCCGTCTGTCTTTACAATCGGGCAGATTCACGGCGGCACGGCGCCCAACGTCATTCCCGATCATGTTGAGATGAACGGAACACTGCGCAGCGTTGAAAGCTCGGTCAGGAAGCAGCTGATCAAAACCATCCGAGAGACATGTGAGTCCTTTGGTCAGCTGACGGGAAACGCCATCGCGGTCGAGTTTCGCAATCCGGTAGGTTCCGTGCGTAATGCTGCGTCCGTCACCACGGCTTATGAGGGTGCGGCACGCGATGCACTGGGTGATGATGCCATTATTCTGCTGACGCGGCCCAGTATGGGCGGTGAAGATTTTGCCGGCTATCTGGATCATGCACCGGGTTCACAGATTCGGCTGGGATGTGCCAATACCCCCAACTGGCCGTTGTTGCATTCTCCCGTGTTCGACGTCGATGAACGCGTCATTGCGACTGGTGCGCGGGTGGTGAGTCGGGCGGTCCTGAAGTTCCTGCAGCAGGGCCAGGAATCCGAATTTCAAATCTAAGGTAAGATGTATCCATGACTCCCATCCAGTTCACGGCAAACGATTATCCGACCGTAGGAGTAGAGATCGAACTGCAGCTGGTCGATGTCAAAACGTTTGCACTGCGGAGCGCGATCGATGAGGTCCTGGCACGGCTGCCCGAATCAGCGCAGTCCTGGGTGAAACCTGAATTGATGCAGTCGTATCTGGAAATCAACTCGGGCGTCTGTCGCACGATCGCGGAAGTTGGGGAGGATCTTCGGCATAAGGTGGATCTGGTGCAGTCGGCGATCGATCCCCTGGACCTCAAGCTGTTCTGGGCCGGAACTCACCCCTTTTCTTCCTGGCGAGACCAGGACGTCACCGTGGATGACCGGTACTTTCGTCTTGTCGAACTGATGCAGGACGTGGCACGCCAGCTTGTGACGTTCGGCCTGCATGTGCATGTGGGAGTAGAAAACGGCGACAAAGCCATCATGATCTGCGACCGCATGATGCGGTATCTTCCTCTGCTGCTGGCCCTGTCGTCCAACTCACCATTCTGGGAAGGTCGCAACACGGGTCTGCATTCGAATCGATCCAAGATCATGGAAGGGCTCCCGACGGCCGGCCTGCCGCACCAGATGCGCAACTGGTCCGAGTACGTGTGGCTGATCAATCATCTTGTCGAGACCGGCTTCATCAACACCATCCGGGAGATCTGG
>JBDOMX010001100.1:26198-36510 GCA_039831615.1 Planctomycetaceae bacterium | reverse complement strand
GATATTCGGCCACATCACAATTTCGGTACGGTGGAAATTCGGGTGTGCGATATGCCTGCTGATCTCGAACAGGTGAAGGCCATCGCGGCCCTGGTGCAGTGCCTGGTGCATGCCATTTCGAACGAAATCGATCAGGGAACGTTTCAGTCCGAATACCATCCGATGATGGTGCAGCAGAATAAATGGCGAGCCACGCGCTACGGTGCCGAGGCACGACTTGTCAGCACACGAGATTTCAAACCTCGTTCGGTGCAAACCGTCGTTGTCGACCTCGTCGATGATCTGCTTCCGATTGCAGAAAGCCTGGACTGCACGAATGAGCTGATGTCCGCCAGGTCGCTTCCGGACAAAACCGGTGCGCTGCAGCAGTTGCGAATCTTCGATGCCACAAAGAGCCGCCGCGAAGTGGTGCGGCAAATGCTGCCGGAATGAACGGAATCCTGGTCCGGAAAGCTTCGTCAAACGGTATCAACGCCTGAAACCGCCTCACTGGTACGACCGGCGCAATCGGTACGACCGGATGATTCCGACCCGTTTGTGAGGACTGTACCCGTTATCACGCCTGTCCTGTGATGTGGTTGAACAGATCGTGCACATTGTTCCGATTCGAACAGTGATGCCGGAGGTGCGTTGGAGTTTGCCGGCTCCCTTCGCGCAGGTTGAACGGGACGGGGCGCAATTTGACACCTTACTACATGTTTAAACCGATTTGCCTGCTGGCAGTGCTGGTCGCGTCCGGGACTGTCCAGGGGGCGTCAGATGAGCAGATCCAGGAGTTGATCGAGCGTTTGGAGGCGGCGGAAGCCCGGATTCAGGAACTGGAACAGCCGCAGTCCCCGGCTGACGAGCTATCCAGTTCTGATACGCCGTTCGCTCCGGCCTCCTGGACGGACGACAACGAGAAAAATAACACTGTCGACAACGATGTTCAGGACCTGGCGGAAGACTGGGCGGAGAAGTGGAAGTCACAGAACGAAACCAACAGTGAGCTCAGGGACGCGATTGGGAAGTCCGTTCAGTCCGGGGGATCCGGCACGAAGTCAATCAGGGTGTCCGGTCGAATTCATGCTGATTACTGGGGGATTCCGGAGTCATCGCCCGGCATCAACCTGATCGAAACAGGAAACCTCAACAATACGCCGCAGGACCGGATTGGATTTCGCCGGCTGCGATTCGGTGTGGGTGGGGATGTAAATCCCAACATGGGTTACCGCCTCGCAATGGAATTTGCCGGCGGCAACAACAGCGAATTCCGCGACGCCTGGATTTCTGTCAGGGATATGTCGTGGCTGCAGACGGTGATCATCGGGAATCACAAACGTCCCTACGGGCTCGATCATCTCAACAGCAGCCGCTTCAACGTATTTCTTGAACGACCCTATGTGGTCGAATCGTTCAACCAGGATGCCCGGCGGGTCGGAGTTTCGTCCAACGGGGTCTCAAATGATCAGGCATGGAACTGGCGCTATGGCGTTTGGAACCAGCGTCTCATTCAGGATGAGGGGAACTACATCAGCGACCACTTCCAGGGACAGATCGCGGGACGTCTGGCAAATACGTATTGGTACGACGAGTCTTCCGACGGTCGTGGATACGCGCACTGGGCGATCTCAGCGACATTGGCGCACCCGGACGGGTCTGCCGTGAATCCACTCAACCTGCCGATTCGGGAAGCACAGAACGAGGCCCGATTCCGCACTCGTCCGGAAGCCCGCACCGTCAATCGCTGGCTGGACACAGGTGTGATTCCGGGCGCCGACTGGTATCAAATGATCGGCGTCGAGAAGGTGGTCAACATCGGTCCATTGCAGATCGTGGGCGAATACCAAAACCTGTTCCTGCAGCGCGACGCCGGCTTCCGCGGAATTCATTTGCACGGAGGCTACGTCTACGCAGCTTACTTCCTGACCGGTGAACATATGCCATGGAATCGCAGGAGGGGGACGATTGGCCGCGTCAAACCATTCGAGAACTTCTTTCTTGTCGACCGCTGCGGCGGTGGCACCGGGACCGGCTGGGGAGCCTGGCAGGTTGCGGCACGATATTCCTATGCCGACTTCAATGACAGCGATACAAATCCGGTCATCGACAGTCAGGACGTCTTTGGCGGCATTGCCAACGGGATGACTCTGGGACTGAACTGGTTGTGGAATCCAAACACTCGTCTGCAGCTCAACTACAGTACCGGCATCATTCGCAATCGAAACATTTTCGGCGGGATCGTGAGCGGCAACTACGATATTGTCGGTGCACGGTTTGTGATTGATTTTTGACAGCAACATCCGGGTCCAGGAGAAGCATCTCATGAACGTCCTGCACTCTTGTGTGGCGGTGGTATCTGTTTTGACACTGGCGGCTGCGCCGGCTGTGGCCGATGGCGGTGCCGGTAAACCGTATGCATGTGGTGAAACCTGCTGCGGCACCTGTCAGCCCACGTATCTCTGCTGTCGAGCGGAACCAAAGACTGTCAAGGTCAGGAAGCACTGTTACGAAGTCGAATGCGAGTATGTCTGTATTCCCTCGGTGTCATTACCGATCTGCTTGCTCTTCGGCCGCAACAACTGCCGGGAGACGAACGGCTGCGACAGCACATGCACTGGCCGCAGGAACGACGGCTGCGAGTCCGGCTCTCAGCGTCGCGGTGGACTCGGACTACCCCGGCGCCTGTGCTCGATATTCACCGACTGCCGTATCCGCAAAGTCAGGAAGCTGAAGAAGAAAGAGTACGAAGTTGAGGATTGCGTCTGCGAATGGTCAGTCGTATGCGTGCAGCCAACGGGCTGCGGTAAATCGTGTCACAACGAATGTGGTGCGCCGGAAACTGTCTGTGCGCCGTGCGCTGAGTGAGTGCTGATGTGTCGCCACATGCATGCAGGAGTCGCTGCCGATCAGGCACGGGCCGCGATCGAGACGGGAGGCATGTGGATTGCGGCTCAGGTGATGTTCACCGCCTCATATTCGTGGCTGGAACCTACGACTCCTCATCTTCTTCCATCGTGGACCAGTCCACGAGTTCGATCTCCGGTCGAATCACCTCCACAAATCCGATGCGCTTACTGGTCTGCACACCACGACCGCCTCGCGACGTCACCTGATACTTCTGCTGCCCGAATGACACCAGCTTGCCGCTCGTGTTCATGACCCGTAGACAGTCGCTGGGACGAGCCAGCTGAACGATCCCCAGCACCTGATCTTTCTCGTCCACCTTGATGCCTCGCACGCCCTTGCCCGCGTTTGTCAGCATCGGAATATCATCAAGTGCAAAATGAACGACTCGCGCGTTGGCGCTTGCCATCATGCATGTTTCCGCATCAGTGATCAACTGGCAGTCGACCACTTCGTCGCCCTTCCGCAGTCGGCAGAACTTGCGGCCGGCCTTCGTTGAGGCCGTACGAAAACCGTGGAATGGAATGGCCAGGACCTGTCCCTGCTTCGTTGCTGCCAACAGCAGGAGACCCCAGTCGTCTGAGTCATCATCGACGGCTTCAACGAATCTTGCGTCGGTTGTCAGCACCGAAACAATCGTGGCCCCGTCGCTCAACCTGATATGCTTGGCGACGGGTTCGCCGTAGCCGGAAGACACCGGAATCTGGTCAATCGGCAGGGTGAAAGCGACTCCGTCCGAACTGAACATCACCACATTGTCGAGAGTACTTCCTGGCACGACGGCCAGAACTGAGTCACCTTCACGCACTCGGGTTCGCGAGACGCTCGCCAGCTGGTTGACGCGTTTAATCCACCCCTCGCGGGTCACGACTACGTTGGTGTTCTCTCTGACGATGTACGCCTGAGGATCAAATTCGGTGATTTCATCTGCGGAACCAAAATTGCTTTTGCGGCGATCGCCAAACTGGCCGGCCACTTCTTCCAGTTCCGTCTCGACCAGGTTCCACATTCGTTTTTGCGATGCGAGCAATCGTTCGATGCGCTGTGCTTCGGCTCGCTTCTTCTTGAGCTCCTGAATGATGCGGTCGATTTCCAGGCCTGAGATGCGGTACAGCTGCAGTTCCAGGATCGCGTCCGTCTGAGCGGCGTCCAGGAGGAACTTTTTCATCAGCTTTTCGGCGGCATCCTTCTTCCCATTGCTGGCTCGAATGATCTTCAATGCAGCATCGAGGCCATCAAAGATAATCTCGAAACCTTCCAGAATATGGATGCGGCGACGCAGCTGTTCGAGTTGATAGGTCAGCCGGCGGCGAACGGTCACCATGCGGAAGTCGAGAAAATGCTGCAGCAGTTCTTTGAGGTTGAGCACGCGTGGAATCGTGCCGCCATGAGAATCAGGCACCAGCGCCGTGGCATTGTAGTTGAAGTTCTGCTCCAGAGGTGTATGCCGATACAGGTAAGCCATCACGGCTTCCGGATCTGCCCCCGGTTTCAATTCCAGGACAACTCGCAGCCCGTTTTCTTCATTGGTTTCATCATTGCCTTCGAGCAGCTGAGGAAGCCTGCGAGCCGCAATCAGTTCTCCGATGTCGCTGAGCAGCGCACCGCTCGTCACGCCGTAAGGGACTGAATAGATCACGAGCCGATTCCGGAGTTCGCGTCGTCCTTCTTTGTCGAACCGCCATTCTCCCCGGAGTTTGATGGGACCTCGTCCGGTTTCGTAAATTGCACGAAGATCGGCGCGCTCCGTGATGATGCGCCCCCCCAGGGGGAAATCGGGACCCTTCACATACTTCATCAAGTGGGCGACCGTGGCATTTGGATGATTGATCAAATGGACACAGGCTTTGGTGACTTCGTTGAGATTGTGAGGCGGCATGTTGGTCGCCATGCCGACCGCGATTCCCTGTGTCCCGTTGACCAGCAAGGCCGGGAAACGAGCGGGCAGCACGACTGGTTCCTCGGTCGCCGCGTCATAGGTCGGACGCATCTCAACGGTGTCATACCGAAGCTCGTTCATCAACTGCTCTGAGAGCGCAGACAGTTTCGCTTCGGTGTAACGGGGGGCAGCCTGTCGCAGGCCAACGATTGATCCAAAGTTCCCCTGGCCAATCACGAGCGGATATCGAAGGGTAAAATCCTGACCCAGCCGCACGAGTGCATCGTAGACGGCTTCACCGCTGTGGGGATGATAGGATCCCGTGGTGTCTCCGCAGATTTTCGCGCATTTTCGAGTCTTGCCGTTGGCCAGCAGTCGCAGGCCGTCATACATCACGTAGAGAATCCGCCTTTGGACCGGTTTCAATCCATCGCGTACATCCGGCAAAGCGCGCGACGTGATCACGGAAATCGCATAGTTCAGATATCGGCGGCGTGTCTCACCACTGATGGGCACAAACTGTACGTCGCCGACCTCAGACAGATCCTTGTCAAACAGCCCGCGGTCGCCGTTCTGTTTGCTCGAAGACTTCCTGCGAGCCAAGCTGCGCTCCTTGTCGGTTAACTCATCCGGGGATGTCGGCGGCAAAACTGTCGCCGACAAAGAATGGGATTCTATGTAATCAGCGACGAGTGCAAAGCCATCTCACGCCGCCGAATCAGAATACGGGCCCAGACGCTCGATGACAGCAGTTTGAGGTGGCAGTTGACAGGCCGGACGCCGCGAAGTCAGGTCAAACGGCGGCAATCTGGTATTCGTCCAATCACTGGCACAGGCCGGCCGGGATGTGGCAAGCCGGGGCACAGGGGGTTCAGTTGTCGAGACCCCATTTTCCGTCCCAGTGGACGAAGCCTTCGATCGCTTCGTATTCCGCCAGGCCCAGCGCATCATAGTCGGCAGCGGTCCCCGCGTTTCGTGCCTCCGCGCGCTGCCAGAACTCCCGCATATCGGGGCCAGGAAACAGCGCACGGTCCTTCTGCGATTCGTGCTTAAAGATGGCCTGACGTTTGCGTTCGACTTCTTCAGGACTCAGCGGCACCGCCATCTCAATCTGGTGGATGGGCCACTCCTGCCAGGCACCTCGATACAACCACACTTCGCTGGCCTGATACCAGTCGTCGCTGCGACATTCATCACAGGCCTCGAAGATCGCCTTCAGGCAGGTTCGGTGAGTGCCGTGCGGATCGGACAGATCACCCGCAGCATAGATTTGGTGTGGCTGAATCTTTCGCAGCAACTTCACGATGATCTCAATGTCATCCGGCCCGAGTGGTTTTTTCCGTACGCGGCCTGTTTCGTAGAATGGCAAATCAAGGAAATGCAGGTGTTCATTGCGCACACCACACATGCGTGCCCCGGCACGTGCTTCTCCCCGACGAATGATGGCCTTCAGCTTTTGAATCTCCGGAATATCCACCTGACCGGGTTCCTTGTTGTGCAGGAACTGCTCCACCTGTGCTTCCAGGTCAGTCACTTCGGTCGTAGTGATTCGAAACTCCAAGCAGAGTTCAGCTGCAAACTCTGCGAACCGAATGGCGTCTTCGTCGAATACCGCGATGTTCCCTGAAGTCTGATAGGCAATGTGAACTTCGTGTCCCTGATCAGCCAGGCGGATGAGTGTCCCACCCATCGAGATCACGTCATCATCCGGGTGAGGCGAAAAGCAGATCACGCGTTTCGGGAAGATGTCATCCCTGTTGCCAGGCCGGTCACCAGGCAGTTTTGCATGATCCGGTTTGCCGCCGGGCCAGCCAATTAAAGTGCCCTGCAGGTGGCGGAACACCAACAAATTGATTTCATAGGCCGACCCGTAGATTGCCAGCAGATCCTGCAGACCCTCTTCGTTGTAGTCGGAGTCGGTGAGCTTCAGGATGGCTTTGTCCATACGGCGAGCCAGCCAGATGACGGCTCGGCGAATGGTCAATTCCTTCCAGTCGACGGTTCCGGTCACCCATGGATACTGACTTCGTGTCAGGCTGGAAGCGGCGCCCTGGTCGAGCAGGAACTTGACATTATTGTGCCGCTGCAGATAGGTCGCCGGAACAGCGGGACTCGGTTTTCCTTCGATGGTACGAAGGACGATCGAAGCTTTATTTTCTCCAAACGCCAGTATGAAAATTCGTCGGGCTGCCAGAATCGTGCCGACACCCATCGTGATCGCTCGACGCGGTACATTCTGGGCCCCGAAGAAATCGCTCGCCGCATCGGTTCGTGTGACACTGTCCAGGGTAATCAGACGCGTGCGTGAGCAATGATCGGAACCCGGCTCGTTGAAACCGATGTGCCCGGTTCGACCGATGCCAAGGATCTGGAGATCAATTCCACCAGCCTCTTCAATCTGCTGCTCATAGTTGCGGCAGTATTCAGCCACGTCGTGAACCGGAATCGTGCCGTCGGGAATATGCACATTCTCCGCCGGAATATCGATGTGGTCGAACAGGTGTTCATTCATGAAACGGACGTAGCTCTGCAGCTCCTCCGGCTGCATGGGGTAGTATTCGTCCAGATTAAACGTGACGACTTTGGCGAACGACAGACCGTCTTCGCGGTGCATACGCACCAATTCATCGTAGACATCGGTTGGAGTTGACCCGGTGGCCAGCCCGAGAACACAGGAACGGCCGGCCGCGGTTCGCTCTCGAATCAGCTCGGCGATGGTTGCTGCTACATGGCTGGAGACCAGAGAAGCATTGGCAAAGATCTCGCTGGGGATTCGTTCAATGGATGAGGCATTCATGTATTCAGTGCTCAAATGTCAGATCAAAATCGAGCGACCAATGTACAGAACCATTCCACCGACAGCCAGGAGGCCAATCTCCTTTGTTCTGAATGGTAGGGATTGATCACTCCCCACGAGCATTCCGTGGATATTCCCAGGAGCCACCACGGAATCCGCTTGTTGCACCAGCAGCGTCACGCTAATTTTGTGGAAGAATACGACCCATCGGCCCAACCCATCTCCAGCAGAAAACTAATGGCGCCCGATTCAGATGCATTTGAGTGCGAAATCAACGGCGACATTCTCCTGGTGACGCCGGTCCACGATTTCAGCTCTGCGAGAGACAGTGACCTTCGCGACGCCTACAACGAGATGTACCGACAGCTGATGGCTGGATCCGCTCGCCACCTGATTATCGATTTTTCCCATGTCAGCTATTTTGGGTCGACCTTTGTCGGCATGATGAGCCGGCTGGCGAAACGGGCCGCGGACAGTGGAGGTCGAACGGTGTTGTGCCATCTCAACGACGACGCGCGCTCGATTCTCAAACAGCTGATGCTCCTGGAAAACTCAAAGGCTGATTTCTTCTGGAAGCCGGCTGAAACGCGGGAAATCGCCATCCAGTCGCTGCAATCGGACGCTGTCGGCCAGCAAGGCTGACCGCCCTCCGCTCAACGGTGTGCGAAAAATATGATGGGCCGATCCGATCGCTCGGTCGTCCGACCGATGTCTTCATCAGCCCCGTCTGACCCGTCGCGCGGATGATCTGGTCCCCACGCGAGGGTCGGCGACAACGCCGTGCGGCGGCAGCTTTTGGCCCTGGCATTCGTCCGGCCGCTCTCACTTCCTGACGACCCAGATATTGCGGTACATGACCTGATTGCCGTGTCCCTGCAGAAACAAACCTCCTGGCCCTTCGCCTTCCGCGTCCTTGCCGGGCGTCCCCTTCGTCAGCTCCAGATCTTTGTGGATCACGATTCCATTCTGCCGAATCGTCACGCGCGCATTTTCGAGTTTGCTGCCATTCTCCCAGCGCGCTGCCTTAAAGTCGATGTCGTAGGTTTGCCAGGTGAGCGGCGGGAAGCAGGCATTGACTTTGGGTTTCGAAATTGAATAAATCCCCCCACATTCATTGTTTTCGCCTTCGAGGCCGAAGGAATCCAGGACCTGCAGTTCGTAGCGCCCCTGAATATAGACACCACTGTTTCCTCGCTGCTGACCGCGGTCATAGGGTTCGTACGGCAGTCGGAACTCCAAATGCAGGCTGTGGTCGTCGAACTTCTGTCTTGACTCAGAACCAGCCAACAGCAGATCGTTCATCATGATCCTGCCGTCGATGAAATTGTCGGCGGATGAACCGTCGAACAGGACCACTGCCCCTTCCGGCGGTTTTTTGCCGAGTGAGCTGCTCTTTCGTTCCACGCGTTTGAGGCTGCCGGCGGGGCTGCCATCCACGAAGACTTCCGCGACGCCGTCGTTGATCAGAGCATAGCCTCCGTCCGACGAGATCTTTGTGACACCGTCGACCGTGGCGCCTTCGGCGAAAATTCTGTCGTAACCGATGTAGCCATCGCCGGGCAGACCACCGGGATACACGACGGCCTTAAACGTGTTGTCGCCCTGGGCGACCACGTGCATGCCGAACGTTTGTCCATCCATGTGACCCGAGTATTCGCCCTGAATGTGATAGTCTGGCGTCACCTTTTCAGGATCAAGGATGGTGCGACTGTTTTCATCGGCCGATGCCGGCACGGTGAGGAGTACTGCAAGACTGAACAGGACCGAATATTTCATGACGGGGCTCGCGTGGAAGAAGGGATCTGACTGTTCCTCGGGTGGCGGTTTATAACCTGCTGACTGGGCGCTTGGTAGTAAAATGGAATCGCTTTGCGGACTCAGCCCGTCCCACGCTGGCTCTGGACGGGTGATCCATCGGGACAATCGGGTCGGCTGTCAAGGCTTCCACCGGCCGCCTTGAGTTGCTGACGCAGTTCTTCGTTGACGCATTCGTCACGTGGAATTGAGCAGAGCTCACAAATGGCTTTGCCATCGCTACCCGGCATCGACGCCAGACCGCCGCAACTTCCCTTGATTTCCCGATTCCCGATCAAAATCCCAATGGCCATCCCACCGACCGCCATCAAAAACAAGGCTCCCGCCGCGAGAAACACGACCCATGATTCGGAAGCATTGCTCTTCTCCGTGGATTCATCGGCGAATCTCCCGGTGCCGACCTGAGTCATCCGGCCGTCGGATCCGGCGATCTGAAACAAGACAGAGTAATGCTGTTTCTCTGCCAGCTGAATTCCCTCGTCGCGACCCAGGACCATCATCGCGGTGGCCAATGCGTCGGCGGTCATACAGGAATCGTGAATCACAGTCACGGAAGCCGGCGGGTTTTCCACGGGTCGACCAGTGACTGGATTGATGGTGTGTGAGTAAGCGGTTCCGTTTGATTCATAGTAGTTGCGATAATCGCCGGACGTTGCAACGGCCGCTTCTGTGATTGGTACGATTCGCGTCGGAGGAGTTTTCCTGCTGAGGCGCGACCTCGGTGACTCAATGCCGATCCGCCAGGGATCACCAGATGCCCTGGCCGTGCCGGCTTTGATTTCGCCGCCAATATCAACGGTGAACGACGACCGGCCTGAGCGGGTCAGTAATTCAGCGATTGCATCGACCGCGTAGCCTTTTGCAATCGCTGACAGATTCAACTGCACCCCCGCACGATTTCGGCGGATCGCGGGAGGTTCAGTTCTGACGGCAAG
>JBDOMX010001100.1:4714-26188 GCA_039831615.1 Planctomycetaceae bacterium | reverse complement strand
GCATCCCGACAGCTCGCAACGCGTCGTGGATTGCTGTTTCATCGGGCACTTCGTGGCGATCCGGCTTGCCGAACCCCCACAGATCAATCAACGGCGAAACTGTGGGGTCAAATGCGCCGCCGGAAAGATGGTGGACTCTTTTCGCCTCCTGGACGACGGCGGCAAATTCCGCTGCAACGGGATACCATTCTGTGGAGTCTGAACGATTGAATCCGGAGATTTCAGATTCAGAATCCCATGTCGACATCTGCGAGTTGATTTGGCTCAACTTCGTCAGAATTTCGGCCCGCACACTCGCTTCTGTGTCGCCGCCTGGTGGCGAGTCGATGGTGACCAGGAAATATGTCCCCATTGTTTCGCCGCTGACCTGCAACCGTGCTGCTGCAGACAGACGACTGCATGACAGCACCATCACGGCGAATGCGATCAATATTGAACGGGTGAACGTGAGCAGCAGGATGGACATGATTTCCAGAAAGCGTGGCACTGACTGTTCATAGAGACACAGATCATTGACCCATCGTCGGAATGCCGGTCGACTCAGACAAGGGTCCGATCCGTCGATTTACCGGCATTCTCACGGCCCGACGGTATTTTGCTGAAAACTGTGATGGCCGGCGGCGGCCCGTCAGGACAACAGCAGCGCGACGGGGAGCGGTCGTTCAGCAGGGTTTTCCCTCAGCGGCCCGAACCATTTCCCTGATTCTGGCCCGCTCACGTCGGTTTCGCCGATGTCATAGCAGCAGCCGAACTCGGCCGCGCGTCCCTTCCTGCAGACAGTGCGGTCCCCCAACGTCGGAGCCAGTTTCAGTGCGAATGGGAATGATGCAGCCTTATTTCTTTCCCTATCTGGGCTACTTCGCTCTGATCCGCGCGACCGACCGCTGGGTGGTCTTTGATACTCCGCAGTATATTCGTCGAGGCTGGGTCAACCGCAATCGAGTCCTCAGTTCCGGGCAGCCCGACTGGAAGTATGTGCGGGTCGCCGTCAGCAAAGCTCCTCAGGCAACGCCCATTTCGCGAATGCAGGTTGCTGATCGTGCGGGGATATTCGCGAGCGTGGTTCAATGTCTGGATGACTATCGCTGCCGTAAAGCTCCGTTTTATCTCGAAACGATGCGGCTGCTCAATGACTGCCTGGACGATCCGCCCGGCGATCTCCCCTCGTTCCTGGTCAGCTGTCTGCACAAGACCTGCCATCATCTGGGACTCCGCTTCGAACCACAGCTTTATTCAGATCTGCCGATGACGATGTCGGTCAATTCGAAACCTGGCGACTGGGCACTCGCCACGGCAATCCATCTCGACGCCACCGAATATATCAACCCTCCGGGCGGACGTGATCTGTTCGATGTGAGGGCATTTAACGCTGCAGGAATTCAACTTTCGTTCCTCAATCATCGTTTGCCACGTTACTCACAAAGTCAATCGGAGTTCGTCAGCGGGCTGTCGATCATTGACGTGCTCATGTGGAACGGTCGCGACTCAACCCGTCGGATGGTCGATGACTATCAAATCAATACGATCGGCGCCGCAGCCGCAGCGTAGTGGTCGGTGATGACGTACCTGTTGGAAACAAACGTCGCCGTCCCGCGTTTTAATCACTCCCGACACAGGTCCTCCGCACGATGTTCGAACTGCAGGACAACTCTGAAGTGTACTGCTGGCTCAGGCAACAGCTGGAGCCGCACTACACGGTCGTCTCTGATCCGCGCACCGGCTACTTCAGCGAATGGTTCTATGCCTACCGGGTGCTGCGTGACGATCAACTGGTCCAGGAATTCACCGGGGACTTCCGGAATCTTCGACCAGGGGAACTCGCCCAGGCAGCGACTGAGCTTGTCCGGGACCTGATGCCGCCAAAACAGCTGGCAGGACCGTCTGGTGTTGAACCGGATTTTCCGATTGCCTCCCGCCTGCCGCCGACTCGCGCCGGCAGTACGTGGTTCAGCAGCGGGCGCGCGGCATTCGCATGGATTGTGGGAGAGCACCTGGTTCCTCACCGGATCTACCTGCCAACATATGTCTGCTGGTCGCTGATCAATGTGCTGCTCACACGGTTTCCCCGGATTGAACTGCGGTTTTATCCGGTCAATCGTCAGCTGGAACCCTGCTATCCGACGAACGCGGAACCCTCTGATGCGGTGCTGTTCGTGCACTACTTTGGCCACGAATCTGCAACGCCGATTGTGCCGGACGACTGCACGCTGCTCGAAGACTGCTCCCATGTGCTCAACAGGTTTCAGCCAAGGTCAAATGGCCTCGCATTCGGCAGCCTGCGGAAAGTGTATCGCACAGCGGATGGGGGATTCGTGAGGGGCAGGTTCAATCCAGTTTACGAGCCGGATCGTAAACTGGATGCGTGGCTTCGCTGCGGAGCTGCCGACTGGAAAGATCTTCGCGAGGCGGAGAACATGACGGACCGCCACTGGAAGATCGCTGACATTTCCAGCCAGTCGCTGGCCGCTGTACTTTCCGGCAGCGATGCTCAGATCGCCGCACGACGTGAGGAAAACGAGGCCTTTCTGGTGGACCATCTGACTGTCGGGGAGCCCATGAAGCGCTATGCGACCGATGAATGTCCACTGCTGCATAATCGGTTGCTGCCGACAACGGCAGACCGTGACAGCCTTCGCAGGTTTCTGGCATCACGTGACATCTACTGTTCCGTTCACTGGCCCGCTCATCCGCTCCTGAGGAAAATCCAGGATCGGGTGGATACGACGGACGCCATCTGGGTCCAGGATCATGTCCTGTCGATCCCTGTCTCACAGGACTACGGGGAACGAGATATGGAACGGATCTGCGAAGCGTGCCACGACTGGCGTCGGGCCGGCTCAGCGCGCTTCAATCCGTCGGCCGCCTGACCTGCCCGCCGAAACGCACGATGAACACGATCGTCTGCGGGATAACCCTGCCTTCTGGAGAAACAGGGGACTGTATCCCGGACGATCGTCGATGAGTTCAGGAAGGTGCGTTGAATGGATTCCGTGCCCGCGTACGGCCAGTCAACTCACCATTGCTCAGATCAAGGATGATTTGTGAGCGTCGCTCAAGCACAAAACCGACTTCGGGCAGCAATCGACCTGCATCAACGCGGCGATCTTGATGCTGCTGCGGGCGTCTACGCTGAGATCCTGCAGGGAAACCCGCAGCTCGCTGACGCATGGCATCTGTCCGGTCTTGTTGCCTATCAACGCGGAGATCTCGACGACGCAGAGCAGCTCATCCGTCATGCCCTCAAACTGACACCTCGGCAGTCTGACTATCTGTCGAACCTGGCGGCCGTGCTCCTCAAAGCGGACCGAGTTGAAGAAGCCGAAGAGGCTGCCAGATCAGCAATCGCCCTTGGCCCGGTTGCTAACAAGAGTCGCAAACATCTGGCGACGGCTCTGTCCCGCCAGGGGCAGCTCGGCGACGGCATCAGCATTCTTGAGCAGGTCATTGGTGAAGATCCACTCGACGCGGATGCGCACTGCAATCTCGGGGCGATGCTGCATGAATCGAAACGCTTCGATGATGCCGTCGCGATTCTCGACACAGCGATTGCGCTCAACCCTCAGTCATTTCAGGCACGCCTCAATCTTGGGGGAGCACTGAGAGGGTGCCGACAGCTGGAGCGATCTCTGGCCGAGCTGGAAATCGCGGTCCAGCTGGGACCGCAGATTCCTCAGTGCTACGTCAATCGAGGCAATACACGACTCGATCTCCTTGATGCCAAAGGAGCCCTTGACGACTTCCAGCAGGCAATCCAGCTGGAGCCAAACTCAGCCCTCGCCCTTCACGGGCTTGGCAGGACTCTGCAGCAGTTTGGTCAATGGGAATTGGCGCTCGACGCCCTGGACCAGGCCTGCCGGCTGGATGGTCCCCTGAGCAGATTTGAAAGCAATCGGCTGTACGGCGCCAGTCTGGCTCCGCACCTGTCACGAACCCAGATGTTTGATCTCCACGCCGACTGGGGCCATCGAATTGAGGAGCATACCACTGTGCTGCCTCCGGTGACGTACAACCACGAACGTATGCGAATCGGCTATGTGTCTCCGGATTTCCGCAATCATGCGACGATGCGATTCGTCGCACCGCTGCTGGAAGGCCACAACCGCAGCCGCGCGGAACTCTATTGCTACTCTGAAGGGCACTTTGATGCCGTGAGCGAGCGCATCCAGCAGGTGTGCACCGGATGGCGCGCGACCACACAACTCAACGATGAGGAACTGTCGGACCAGATTCGCAGCGACGAGATTGACGTGCTGGTTGATCTGGCCGGTCACACCGCTCACAACAGACTGCCCGTGTTTGCCGCGAAGCCGGCCACCGTCCAGGTCTCATTTCTTGGATATCCGAACACGACCGGGTTGTCACGAATCGACTATTTTCTGACAGACGCTGTTCGTGAACCCCGCGATGCGCAATCGTTCTATACCGAAGAGTTGATTTACCTGCCGCATGGCGCTTGCTGCTTTGAGGCTTCGTCAGCGCCGGACATCACAGAGCTGCCCAGTCTGGCGGTCGGCCACGTGACCTTTGGTTCAACGCACCGACCGGAAAAGATTTCGCCGGAATGCATGCAATTGTGGGCACAGGTTCTGGAACGTGTCCCGGACTCCAGGCTCGTGATGATACGAGACAGTTTTGCCAGTCAGCAGACGCGCGACGTCCTCAATCAGCAGTTGCTGACAGCAGGGATTGACGGCGCACAGATCGAATTTCGCTGGCAACTGCCGAAAGAGTTTCTGGAAATCTATTCAGATATCGACATCCTGCTGGACGTCTTCCCGTGGGGCAGCGGGACCACAGCCTACGAATGTATGTGGATGGGTGTGCCGATTCCCACGATTTCGGGCGATCGCGGCAGCTGTCGTGCGACCGCGTCGATGATGCATGTCCTGGAAGTGGATGAACTTATCGCCTCCACACCGGACGAATACGTAAGACTCACTGCAGAACTGGCCGGCGATCGTCCCCGACATCAGGAGTTGCGACGCTCACTGCGGCCGGTGATGCACCGCTCCGTCTGTGACGCGCGGGCGTTCGCCGGCGACGTTGAGCAGGCGTTCACTGACATGCTTGAGCGTGCGGCCCGAGAGAACACCCAAAGGACTTCGAAGCTCCCGAGTCAGGAACGTTCGCAGTGACCCACACCTTGTCTGCCAGAACAACAACCCGCCGCAAGACCGCCGGACAGATGAGTCCGGAAGTGTGCGATTTGAATCGTCGCTACCTGTCCACAGTGAAGCAACGATCTCTCAGCGATGCCGCAACGGTGGACGGATGGCGCGATCGTCCGGTCAACGTCTTCCTTCGTCATGAGTCCGACCACGTTTTTGCCATCGCCGGAGACGATCTCATCGGCATGGCTGATTTTGTCGCGATTGAGGCGGCCACATTCCATGTTGATGAGGCGGGACGGCAGCAGGCGTGTCGCGGTGCCGGCGACCTTCCCAATGGTCGTAACGTCCATGCATTCGTGCGAGGGCGTCTGCTGTGGGCGACGATGCACAGCCAACTGAGGACGACTGCTGACTGGCAGCGGGTCGTCTACAACCCACACCGCATGAGCACATTCCGTCTGCTGAGCAGCGGGCTGGCGATGCATCGCGCCGAACTCGTGGTGTTCACTCCCCATCCGACCTGTGTCTGGTGTGTGCCTCGCGATGAATGTGGTTTGGCGGGGGCAGTGGAATGAAATACCAGATCAATCAGTTGGGCCTGTTCGGCGCAGCACCACTGTTCAGCCAGCCCCTGGTGGTTGGACAGCCCGACACGTTGTCGCAGTCACGGATCATGGAACGCATCGAGCACGTCATCGCCAGCGGCTTTCTCACGAATGACGGACCTCTTGTCAAACAGTTCGAAGCAAAGGTCTGCGACATCACCGGCGCCGCACACTGTGTCGCCGTGTGCAACGGGACGATGGCTCTGCAGATCATGGCCAAAGCCTGCGGTCTGTCCGGCGAAGTCATTGTTCCGGCCTTCACGTTTATCGCGACAGCTCACGCGCTCGAATGGATTGGCATTCGACCGGTGTTTGCCGATATCGATCCTCAAACACATACGCTGAACGTTGATTCCGTTCGCCTTTGTATTTCGCGGCGGACATCTGCAATTCTGGGAGTCCACCTGTGGGGGAATCCCTGTGATATCGAGTCGCTTCAGCAACTCGCAGACGAACATCAACTGCAGCTTCTGTTTGATGCCTGTCATGCCTTCGGTTGCCGGCGAAACGGACGTGCCATCGGGACATTCGGTGTGGCCGAGGCGTTTAGTTTTCACGCGACAAAATTCGTACACAGTCTCGAAGGTGGAGCGATCGTCACACCGTCGGCCGTCCTGGCGGATCGGATGCGTCTGCTGCGGAATTTCGGCATCACGGGGCTCAGTACTGTCGAAAGCGCCGGAATCAATGGCAAGCTGAACGACGTGTGTGCCGCGGTGGGGCTGACGTCTCTTGAGTCGATGACCGAGCGCATGCAGCACAACCGCTGCCTGCAGGCTGTCTACCGCGATCAACTGGCAGACTGCCCCGGACTTCGTGTGCTGCCAATTACGGCAGACAACGGCGGCAATGGTCAGTACGTCGTGCTGCTGGTGGATTCCTCACGGTTCGGAATGCATCGGAACGAACTCCTGCAGGTGCTTCGCGCCGACGGTGTGTTTGGTCGCAGCTACTTCGCTCCGGGTTGTCATCGTTCGATGCCCTACGTGACATCGCAGGATCATCATCCGGTTTCACTGCAAACAACAGAATTGATCCTTGACCGCGTCCTGCAGTTACCCGTCGGTCCTGCGATCACCGTAGAATCGGCACGCACGGTCTGCAGCCTGCTGACGTGGGTCTCGAAAAATGCCCGAGCAATTCAGGAACGAATCCACGCCGGCTGGCCGGTGTCCAGCCACACACTTGATCCAGCTGCTATCGCGTCACCTTTGCCTTTGGCCGGGTGAGATGACAGACGGGGAGTCCGGATGCTCCCGACTTCCCCTGAGCGGTGTTGCGTCAATACCGTTCAGTGCCATTATCTGAATCCAAAAAGCGAGCAAGACTGATGTCCCTGATCATAGTCGGAGGAAGCCAGCGAAGCGGGACTTCCGCGACGCAGCAATTACTGTGTCAGCTTCCCGAGGCGAATCCGTACCTGTATGAAGCCAGCTTTCTGAGAATGCAGGTTGCCTGCTACGCGGATGCGAAGGCTTCGTTCTCCAACAATCACGCCAGTTACTTTGGCGACATGCTGCAGCTGAGAAACTTTCAGGCTGGAGTTGTCAGCGCATTCCTGGATCACACGACACGAATTCATGGCAATTGTGAGCACCTGATCCTCAAGGAACCGCATCTCACCATGTACTGGCCGGATCTGTATGAACTGGTTCCGGACGTCTGGTTCCTCATGATGATTCGCGACCCGCGTGATGTGATCGCATCCATGATTCAGGTCGGTGAACGACAAAAACAGCTGGGCCAGGACTACATGTTTACCGATCGCAATATTCGTCGATTGTGCGAACACTTCGTGGCATTCTATCGACCGTCCTTCGAAGTGACGGATGCCGACTTTCGTGACCGACTGGCAGTTCTGCACTACGAAAACGTCGTCAACGATCCCCGCACCGCGCTGGAGCAGATCGCCGGCTTCACGGGAATCTCCTTTGATTCTGTTGATCCCGGTGAATCGCCCGATCACGGGATGGTCGATCAGGATGTGATTTCCGGGAGCCGACACTTCCAGCCCTGGGCCACGGAAGTCAACGGTAAGCAAATCACGCCCAGCAGAATCGGTCGTTATCAGGAAGTTCTGACGCAGGAAGAAACCCGACTGGTGGAAGAATACTGCGCCGACTACTTCGAATGGTTCGGCTACAGCCGCCAGGCTCATGAATCAACACTGGCCACCGCACAGATGGGGGAAATCTGACATGATTGCCAAACCTCCAGTGTCTCCTGCGACGCCAACTGCGCCGGCCCCGCGAACAGATCCATCTGTCATGTCAGCCGACGTCGTGGAGGCACGTCTTGGCATCTGCGAAGCACTGCGTCATTCGCCGATTCCACCGCATGAACTCGTGCGAAATCTCGGCCTGTACGTATTACCGATGGAGCTCAAACGCTGGCTGTTCCTGACAGATCTGTATCAGCAGATTGTCAATGTGCCAGGCATCATCGTGGAATTCGGATGCCGCTGGGGACAGAATCTTGCGGTGCTGCAGTCGCTCAGAGGAATTCTGGAACCGTTTCATCATCGACGTATGATCGTTGGGTTCGATACATTTGAGGGATTTCCGGAAGTCATGGAGCAGGACGGACACGCGGACGTGGTCTCACCAGGCGCCTACGATGTGACTCCAGGTTATCAGCATTACCTGGAAGAGTTGCTGGCCATGAGAGAAACGCAGTCGCCGATCCCGGAAGTCCGCAAGTTTCGAGTCATCAAAGGCAGAGCCGAGGAACAGTTCGCGACGTATCTGGACGAGCACCCGGAAACGATTGTGGCGATGGCCTACTTCGATATGGACCTCTATCAACCGACAGCAGACTGCCTGAGGCTCCT
Source organism: Planctomycetaceae bacterium (assembly GCA_039831615.1). Lineage (GTDB taxonomy): Bacteria > Planctomycetota > Planctomycetia > Planctomycetales > Planctomycetaceae > S139-18. The sequence goes on along the minus strand of JBDOMX010001100.1, from coordinate 17,642 downwards.
CAAAGGCCGACTCACGCAGGGATCAATCGTGGCCTTCGATGAACTGAACCACTCAGCATTTCCAGGTGAAACATCGGCCGTTCGTGACGTCCTGGGACTGGAGACCATTGCACTCCGTCGCAGCCCGTGGAGCGCCGATGAATCTTACTACGTCGTGTGAGCCGTCTGATGTCGCCACCCGCACAAGTCAATTATCGTCAGATCACTGACTGCACCGAGTCCTACTTCGATCGACTCGGTGATTCGCCGTTGGGGATGGGCTGGCCCAATGCAGCTGATGCTGTGAAGCGCTACGATGTGATGCTCGACATCATTCGCCCGGATCACACCTCACGAGTCAGTCTGCTTGACTTCGGCTGTGGAGCCGGACATCTCCTCGAGCACATCACAGCTCAGGGCCGGACCGACATCGAGTACCATGGCATCGATTTGTCACAGCGCTTCATCGATTCCTGCCGCAGAAAGCATCCAACGGCCGATTTTCACTGCGGAGATATTTTGGAGCATCCCGAGCTGCTGCCGGACTTCGACTACGCTGTGATCAACGGAGTCTTCACATCAAAATGTGGCATGAACTTCGACGAAATGTTCAGTTTTGTGCAACGGGTGATCGCCCTGTTGTTCCGTCGATCCCGCGTCGGCATCGCCTTCAATGCGATGAGCAAACAGGTGGACTGGGAACGCGATGACCTGTTTCACCTTCCTCTGGATCGCATGGCTGAGTTCGTCTGCCGCGAACTCAGCCGCCACTTCATCATCCGCAACGACTACGGCCTGTACGAGTACACAACGTACGTGTATCGAGAGGCCTCAGATCAGCCGCCGAAGTCATCGTAGGCGATGTTTTCGGGCTCGACGCCGAGACTGGCCAGCATGTCCTGACAGCACTTCAGCATGATTGGCGGACCACAGATATAGTATTCGCAGTCTTCCGGTGCCGGATGACTGGCCAGATACTTATCGTGCAGGACCTGATGAATGAATCCAGTCAGGCCGTCCCAGTTGTCTTCTTCCATGGGATCCGACAACGCAATATTCAGCTTGAAGTTGTCGTGCTTCTTTTCCAGCTCCCTGAATTCGTCCAGATAAAACAGCTCCCGCACACTGCGTCCACCGTACCAGTACGAGACTTTGCAGTGGGTTTCCATCGTTCTGAATAACTCAAAGATATGGGACCGCAACGGTGCCATACCGGCCCCTCCCCCGATGTAGATCTTTTCTGCGGGTGTCTCTTTGATAAAGAACTCACCGTACGGGCCGGAAATCGTGACTTCGTCGCCGGGTTTCAAATTGAAGATGTAGGAGGACATTTTTCCGGGTGGCGTTCCTGGTGGATCTTTGGGGCCAGGGCTGGCGACGCGAACATTCAGCATGATGATGCCCTTCTCGCCCGGATAGTTTGCCATCGAGTAGGCTCGAATGACCTCTTCGGTCACCACAGACTTATAATCCCACACATGAAATCTGTCCCAGTCTTCGTGGTACTCCTCTTCAACGTCGAAGTCGCTGTATTTGAGACTGTGTGGCGGACATTCAATCTGAATATAACCGCCCGCTTTGAAACCGACGTCTTCTCCTTCCGGCAGTTCGAGCACCAGTTCCTTAATGAATGTGGCAACGTTGCGGTTGGACCGGACCTTACAGGTCCATTTTTTGGTTTCGAAGACCTCCGGCGGCACTTCGATCTTCATGCTCTGTTTCACCCCGACCTGACAGGATAAACGGCAACCGGCTCGAGCTTCCTTTTTGTTGATGTGGTTCTTTTCAGTCTCCAGGATATCACCGCCACCCTCGGAAATCCGAACCTTGCACTGAGCACAGGTGCCACCTCCTCCACAGGCCGATGAAACAAAGATTCCATTGGATGCCAGTGCGTTCAGGAGTTTGCCGCCGGCCGGAACAGAAATCTCTTTCTGTTCGTTGATCAGGATCGTCACGTCGCCGGCCGGCACCAGCAGTTTGTGTGCCTGGACAATGAGCCCGACTAATACAGCGACCACTCCCGTAAACATCAGGACGCCAAGGAGAATGGTGATGAACATGACAGTGTGCCAGTAATGAAGACTGCGTGCGCTGGTGATGATGCGGGTCTGTGGCCGGATGACAACGCCGCTGACGGTGATCTGTCCTGCCACTTCTGCCAATGAAGTCAGAGACGACTTTCGCCGTCCGGTGTGCGAATCAACTGAATGAGTTCATAGCGGCCACTGCTGCCAGCCGAGCCGCTGCGGCCTCTTCCTCCCACGATTGCAACTATAATTTGATGCCGGAAAACGCCTGGAATGCCAGTGACATGAGTCCCACGACAACAAACGTGATTCCGAGTCCTTTGAGGCCATCGGGAACGTTGCTGTATTTCATTTTCTCCCGAATTCCCGCCAGGGCGACAATGGCCATCGCCCAGCCGACTCCGGAGCCGATGCCGAAGACGACACTGTCGTCGAAAGCCATTCCTCGTTCGACCATGATCAATGTTCCCCCGAGGATCGCGCAGTTCACCGTGATCAGTGGCAGGAAGATTCCCAGGGCGTTGTAAAGCGGCGGGAAGAATCGATCGAGCGTCATTTCCAGGATCTGGACCATCGCGGCAATCACCCCGATGTAGCTGATCAACCCGACGAACATCAGGTCCTGCTCTGACAATTTTTCGCTGCCAGTCCAGCTGAGCGCGCCGGGCGACAGCAGATACTGATAGATCAGATTATTCACCGGCACCGTGATGCCCTGGATCACAATCACAGCAATGCCTAGGCCGAGTGCTGTTTTCACGTTCTTCGACACCGCCAGAAACGTGCACATCCCCAGGAAGAAGGCGAGCGCAAGATTCTCGATGAAGATCGATTTGACAAAAATACTGAGATAGTGTTCCAGCATAGTGGACTGCCGGTCGTTGAGATTGAATCGTGTTTGTGGAACGAGCTAACCGCCCGTCATTCAGGATCTTATGACTTGCCAACCTGTTCCGGTTTGATCGTGCGAATGGCCCAGATAATCAGCCCGATCAGCACAAAGGCACTCGGGGAAATCAGCAGCAGTCCATTTGTTGTGTACCAACCCCCGTCGGTCACGGGATTGAGGACGACATAACCAAGCAACTTGCCGGATCCGAACAGCTCGCGGACGAAGCCAACCAGAATCAGAATTAAGCTGTAGCCAAGGCCGTTTCCGATTCCGTCGAGGAAACTCATCCAGGGACCATGTTTCATGGCAAACGCTTCGGCTCGGCCCATCACAATGCAGTTTGTGATGATCAACCCCACGAACACCGAAAGCTTCTGGCTCACCGAGAACGCGAAGGCCTGCAGCAACTGATCCACGGCAATGACCAGCGAAGCAATCACGGTCATCTGGACGATGATGCGAATATTGTTGGGAATCACCCGATTGATCAGACCGATGGCAGCGCCGGAACACCCGGTCACCACTGTGACCGCAAGGGCCATCACCAGCGATGTTTCCAGCTTCACCGTCACTGCCAACGCGCTACACAAACCGAGGATCTGCAGAGCGATCGGATTGTCATTAATGAGCGGATCAAAAAGGACCTGTTTGGCTGTTTTTTCTGCCATGATCGTTTCGTGGAATCCTGTTACGTCGCCGGATCAGTGGACGGGGCGGACTGGTGAGGTGCCGAGGAGCCTGAAATCGATTTTAAATAGGGGCCGAAACCGTGTTCCCCGAGCCAAAACTGCAGCATGCTGGTCACGCCGTTGGAAGTAATGGTCGCTCCGGACAGAGCGTCAACCTGGTAGTCCGTCGTGGCTAACTTGGATACCTCCACCCGCACATTCCAGTCAGAATCGTAGACCAGTTTGCCCGGCCACTTCCGGGTCCACAGTGGGTTTTCGACTTCACCGCCCAGTCCGGGCGTTTCGCCGTGCTGATAGTAGGACAGCCCTTTGATGGTGATGGCCTGCGGACCTTCGGCGGCCTTCGTGACATCGAGGGCAATGAAACCCCACAGCGTCGACCACAGTCCGTAACCGCGGATGGGAATCACCAGCGTCTGCAACTGGCCTCCTTCGCGAACCTCGTAAATGGTTGAGTAGTGTTCTCGTTTCCTGATACTGGCGACGTCGCGAACATCTTCACCAAGATCCGTCACCAGGGTGTGCCAGTTGGGGTCGCGTGCTGCTGCTTTGGGATCCAGTCTCTTGTCATCCTCCGGGATGTCGGCCGGCTTGTTGGTTTCCAAATCGATGACGACCGGCGTGATGTATTGTTTGTAGAAGCTTCCAGCTTCTTCTTTCGTATTCTCGCGGCTATTCCACAGTCCGGCGGCCGTGAGAATGTTCTGCTGACGAAAGGCTTCCTTCTGCTGCTGCTGTATGTCACGCAGGCCCACTGCAAGTGAAGAAACCACCACAGAACACACGAGACATAACAGCACGGCCACTTTGAACGTGTTGAGTATGGAGTCACGCTGCATCGCGAGCGGCCCTCCGCTTAATGTTTTGCTGCTTAACAAAATAGTCGATGGTGGGTGCAAACACGTTGCCAAACAGAATCGCCAGCATGATGCCTTCCGGAAAGGCAGGATTGATGACTCGAATAATAATTGTCATCACCCCGATCAGAATCCCGTAGATCCAGCGGCCTGTATTTGTCATCGCCGCGGATACAGGGTCCGTTGCCATGAAGACCAAACCGAATGCCAGGCCTCCAGTCATCAAGTGCATGTGAGGCGGAATCTGGAAGACAGCATTTGTGGTACTGGTAACGCCGCTCACCCCCATGGACAGTCCTGCGACGCCAATGAGGACTCCAGCCATCACACGCCAGGAACCCACTCCCGTGACGATCAGAAATCCGGCTCCCAACAGACAGGCGAGAGTGGATGTTTCTCCCATCGATCCAGGAATCCATCCCATGAAGGCATCGAACCAGTTCATATTGAGGTTTTGGGAGCTGACCACCTCACGATAGGTCGTGCTGGTCACATCTCGAACAGACCCCATGGTTGTCAACAGCGTCGGACCACTGAAGCTGTCAACAGCAGCCACCCAGACCTTGTCGCCAATGATCTGACCGGGATAGGCAAAATAAAGGAATGCTCGAGCGGTCAGGGCCGGGTTGAGGAAGTTGCGCCCGGTGCCGCCAAAAACTTCTTTTCCAATCACGACGCCAAAAGTGATTCCGAGCGCGACCTGCCACAGCGGAACGGTCGCCGGCAGCGTCAATGGAAACAGCATGCCGGTGACAAGGAAGCCTTCGTTGATTTCGTGACCCCGCACGCAGCTGAAAATAAGTTCCCACGTGCCGCCCACGGCAAATGTCACCACGACCACGGGAAGGAAGTACAGGGCACCGTGCACTACATGCCAGAACCAATCCCCTCCCGATCCGGCAGCCCAGCCCATTGACTTGAGAGCCGAAGCCCGCCAGCCAAGTTCTGCGATCAGATCATCCGGAGACATCCCGCTGTCAATCACGGATTTCGCCGCAGAATTGGCCTGATAGCCCGTATTCCAGCACGCCATATAAATGCAGGGAGTCAGAGCGATGACGACGAAGATCATCATCCGTTTGACATCCATGCCATCACGGACGTGCGCCGCGCCTTTCGTCACAATTCCCGGTGTGTACAGGAACGTGTCGAGCGCTTCGTACACCGGATAGAGCCGTTCCAGCTTTCCACCTTTGTGGAAGAGCGGCTCCAGTTGATCCAGCTTGTTACGCAGGAATTTCATTGTGGTCGGAAATCTCACCAGGCAGGTGAGGCCTCATGGTTCGGAATGGATTGTCGCAGGCAGGCGATCTAAAAAGTATCTTCTTCGATTTCCGCGGAGAACCTTCTGAGACGCGCGTCGCAAATGGCATCCGCCCCGTTTTTCGTCATTTGTCTTTAATGAACTGCCTAACCTTCGAGCTCAATTGTGGTCAGGCTGTTTCGAAGCAGTGGTCCGTATTCGTATTTGCCCGGGCACACAAATGTGCAAAGAGCCAAATCTTCTTCATCCAGCTCCAGGCAACCAAGTGCCTGAGCCTCTTCTGTGTCACCAACAATCAATGACCTCAGGAGGAATGTCGGCAGGATGTCCAGCGGCATGACCTGTTCGTACATGCCGATCGGCACCATGGCCCGTTTGTTCCCTTCCTGAGACGTTGAAAACGCGAATCGTCGCGTGCGGTCCAGTGCTGACGAAAAGATTCCGCGGACCGAAAACCGATCGGCTCCCGGCGTCAACCAACCGAGAAAATCTCGCTGGGCGCCTTCGGCAACAGCCGTTGCCTGTAAATGATAGCGCCCGAGATAGCCCTGGACTCCGGTAGACGCTCGGCCACTGAGCACGCTCCCGGAAATCAGACGATGATTTCCCGCTGCCAGTCGACCCGCGAAGACTTCATCAAGTGAAGCGCCCATCCTGGAACGAATGAGCTCAGGGCGCTCAATCGACGGGCCGGCGACTGCGATCACTCGATCAGCGGAAAGCCTTCCTGTCGTCATCAGGCTGCCGATTGCGATGACGTCCTGATAGTTAATCGTCCACACTGTTTTAGATGGTCCGACCGGGTCCAGCAGGTGGATATGGGTCCCCGGAAGTCCCGCCGGATGCAACCCTTCGAATTCTTCCGGCTGGATATTGGCAACGTCCTCCCCTGGCATCGGTTGCGCAGGAGGGCGACATACGTAGACTGGGCCATCCGTCAAACGGGATAGTGCCAGCAGTCCAAAGCGAAAGTCGTGTTCTCGTTCTCGAATGACGAGCAGCGGACTTGCCGCCAGCGGATTCGTGTCCATCGCCTGCACGAATATCGACCGAGGTTGAGTCCCGGGCGCCGGCACTCGGCTAAACGGTCGCGTGCGCAGGGATGTCCAGAGTCCGCTTTCCACGAGGACGTTAACGATGTCGTCGCGATCGGTCGTCTGGAGATCATGTTCTGCGAGCGCCGGAAACTCCACGGCATCATCACCATCGACGTCAATGACCACGGACTGAAAGACACGACGGTCGCCGCGATTCACCTCTGCAATCGTCCCGGCAGCCGGGCTCGTGAACACGATTCCCTCTGTTTTCTTGTCAGAAAAGAGTGCCTGTCCCAGTTTGACGCGGTCTCCTGGCTGCACCAGCATCGTCGGCTTCATGCCGATGTAATCGCGTCCAAGGAGCGCCACTTTGCCGACCGTGGGTCCGGCATTGATCTTCTGCTCAGGCAACCCGCTGATGGGTAAATCCAAACCTTTGGTAATGCGATGCATTCGTTCGACGCAGATTATTCGTGGCAATGTGTCCGCACAGTAGAGCGGATTCACGAGGTCCAGCTGGGTCATTCAGACGTGGCTTCCATCAATTCCTGCTGTAGGCAGAAAATTGAGGAAAGAGCCTGTTCGAAATCCGTCCGATACAAGGAGACGCAGGCCAAATGGACACCTTCGCGCGTATCTTAGTCAGGCCCCCATGGATTGGAAGCCCGATGCAGTCCGGTCAGAATACGCTGAGCGATCAGCCATGGAGTTCCCGACGACGAGAACTTGATTTCTCGACCGAAAGCAAACTTCAGCCGGGCGGATCGACGAACGAGTCTGTCGGACTGCGCTCGAATGACATCGTTTGCCGCTGGCTGATTTGTGCGATGCAGTCGTCCCGCATTCATTCGATAAACATTAGCTCATTGCTCATCAACAGAACCTGAGCAAACTGTTCGGTTGAGCTGACCGCCAGAAACTCAATTGCCAGATCAAGTTCGTCGGCCGTTGGCGACCGCCCGAGAACAGCGGGATACAGATGACGGACTCGGTCGGCGGCCGTAAGACCGTCGTCGAGTTTGGCCAGTGCTGCCGCCGCCTCTGACACGAAATCCGAATTCATCACAAACAGGGCCTGTTGGGGAACTGTCGTGGTGACACGCCGGGCGATCGACGTATCGGCATTGGCAAAATCGAATGTCTGCACCATTGCCGGAATGTTTTGACGTTCGACAAATGCGTAGACCGTGCGTCGGTGATTCTCCGGATCCGTGATCAGCAACGGACGCCCGTACATGGTGTCGTCGAGTTTCCCCGAAACGGCCAGCATCGTGTCTCTCATCTGTTCAAAGTCGAGCCTTCTGCGGTTCGCATGCCAGACGAACTGGTTTCCGGGGTCGGCATTCAGTTGCCGCGCCATCTGCGATGTCTCAGGAATTCGTGATGCCCGCTGGTAAGCGTGCGACGACATGATCAGCTCGTGCAGAGGTTTTATTCTCCAGCCGTTCTGAACCAGGAAATCCGCCAGATAATCGAGCAGCTCGTGATGGACCGGTCTCTTCGTCCGGAGGCCAAAGTCGTCGGGATTCTCAACTAGTGGTTCACCAAAGTGATGCATCCAGACACGATTGACCCAGACTCTTGCCGTCAATGGGTTATTTGCAGAAGCGATCGCAGCGGCGAGATTCAGCCGACCACTCCCGTTACGAAATTCTGACCTGCCGTCGGGCGACAACACCGTGAGAAACTGACGAGGCACGGGGGTTCCGCGCTGACCGGGATCGCCTCGCTGAAAAATCACCGGATCACAGAGAACTTCGCTGTCAATGACGACCATTGCTCGCGAAGCCGCATTGCTGTGCCGGACGGAAATCGCATCCAGTTCGTTCACAAGACCACGGAATGCGTCCTTTTGTTGTCGCGACAGGTAGTGATAAATGTCGTCCGTGGGGAACCAGACGGGGCTTTCACGTGAGACCAACAGCGATCCCAGCGGGTCGTCGTTCAGCGCCAGAGCGTCACGCCGTGCCTGCAGTTCTGCCTGACGCTGCGTCAGGTCCGCCATCAGCGCACGCCTGGACCGGCTGATCTCCTCAGATTTGTTCGGCACGATTTGTGGATTCCCAAAAATCGCCTGATCGTGCGAGATTCCCTGGCCGCCTTCGGTCACGATCAGCGTCAGGAATCTCGCTGCTTCAGGAATCCTGATGTCAATCACAAGACCTGACTGCTGAGCCCGCACGTGGAGATGTTCGAGCACCTGACGGCCATCGAGGTACGCCGCAAAATCGAGCTGGCTTTGGTCCATGGCTCCACCATGCCCAAGGATCGCTCTCAAGTGTGAATCACCAAAGATGTAGTCGGACCGCATTGCCTGGAGATCGAAGGTGATGCCCTTGTTCGCGTGCATGCCCAGCATCTGGTGTGGAGCACTGGCGTACTCCACACCGTCGATGGTGTTGACGGTGGCCCCGGAACTGGGACCCGACTTAAGATAGTCCCACGTTTGGCCACTCGTTGGAGTGATCCCCGCCACTCGAATTCCCGTGGTTGTCACCGTGGCCACTTCACTGCTGGGGACGAAGACGCCATCGATGAAACGGCTGGTGGGCACGGGGATCAGTCTGTCGTGAGACTCAACCGTCACAAAGCCGGTCTCACCACTGGTCAGTGTACCGGTTCCGGGGTGAATCCCATGGCCTCGTGTTCCGGTCCCCAAGCCATTTCCGCCGGCAACGATATCGGCGAGGCTGATCGACTCGCCAGTCAGAGTCGCCCGTCTGGAATCGATTGCTGCAATCTGTTCCTTTAAGTCTTCTTCCACCTTCCATACGCTGCGAAGAATCCGGCCATACGTGCGAGCAATCTGTTCGGCGGTTTGAGGCCGGGCCCTGACCAGCCCATCGATGATGCGCGAGTCGACGCCCCGTTGACGCCAGTCGTCCGGACGCAGGACGGGATCTTTCATGAGATCATGCCAGGGGGCAAACACAGGATCGTCGGGGAATGCGCGTCGCGCGATCAGTTGTCGCCATCGCCAGGTGATGCGTGGACGCAGCTGATTGGGCAACAGGGACAGGAAGAAAATCGATGTTTCATCAATGTCCGGATCAGTGGTGGCCACCCGGGCCAGGTAATCGGGAGTTCGATCGCGAGCGGTCGTCAACGTCGATTCCACGTGTGCATCCTGAGTGGCGCAGACTTCTTCAAGTTTCGCCGCAAACTCCGTTTCGAACTCTCTGTTGTCTTCCGTCACGTCGGCAATCCGAGGGCGATCGTAAGGCTCCACGCAACTGGCGAATACGCCGTAGAGTGAGTAATAGTCAGCGGTCGGGACCGGATCGAATTTATGATCGTGACACCGCGCGCAGCTCACTGTGAGTCCCAAAAACCCTCTGGTCACGACATCAATCTGGTCGTCGATGACATCGTGACGGTTGTTGTCAAACATCCGGCCCAGCGTCAGAAACCCCATGGCAGCCAGGTCCGGTGAACTCTCCGGCAGGGACAATTGATCAGCCGCAATTTGCTCACGGATGAACTGGTCAAACGGTTTGTCGTCGTTGAATGACCGAATCACGTAGTCGCGGTACGTGTACGCGAACGGCCGAATGCGGGCATCGCCATACATCAGGACACCGTCTTTTGCATCGGAGTACCGAGCTACATCCAGCCAGTGACGCCCCCACCGTTCCCCGTATCGCGGCGATGCAAGAAGCTGCCGTATAAAATTCGGGAAGCCTTCGGGGCTGACAGCGGGTCGTTCCGGAGTCGGCGGCACTCCCAGCAGGTCAAACGTCGCACGCCGGACGAGCGTCCGCATGTCTGCCGGTTCGGTGGCCGTGAACCCCAGTTCCTGAGTTTTGCGATCAATCAGAAAATCTACCGCATGCGCCCCGACGGGAATCTGCGGCCGAATCATCGGCTGAAACGCCCAGTGAACTTTTGACGCCGCTTCGATTTCCGTGATGATTTCTGTCCCCGTGCGAGGATCCTGGGCACCGTCACGAATCCAGCTCGTCAGCTGCGCGATCTGATCGTCTGACAACCTGCCACCAGCATCTTCCGGTGGCATTTGCAACGTCGGGTCCTGCCACGAAATGGCACGAATCAGCAGACTGGCCGACGGGTCTCCGGGCACAATCGCCGGTCCACCAGCACCACCACGTTCCCAGCCGGACTTCAGATCCAGCCGAAGTTTTCCCGATGTCTCTTCCGGTCCGTGACAGTCGTAACAATGATCGACGAGAATCGGGCGAATGTGCTTCTCGAAGAACTCCACTTTGTTCAACTGATCGTCAGCCGTGGTTGCCGTTCCGGCATTCGCCAGGAAAAAACAGAAGACGAACAGATGAGCCTTGCGGTGGCGGTTTTTGACCATCAGTGCCAACACGATTGAAAGAAGGGCGAGTGCGATTGAACCGACATTGTCCGTTCGGAAACCGTTGATGTGAAGTGATTCGCGGAGGTTTCGTCCCACTGGCCGGTCATCGGCAGGAACAGCACAGGACTGAGCACGGTATTTCAGGACCATCGTATCATTTCAGGATCGCCGGTTTCAGTCCAGGAATTTCAACGTCCGCAGGGAAATAGGGGCGAGCGAGTTTCCGGAAACGGACGTGTCTTAACGTCGGAGGAGTTGGGCCGGGTGTGTCCAGAATCATCATCGCTTTGGCGATGTTGCCATACGCCAGTCGGTAGTTCATGGGATTCTTGGCCACGATGAATTTCGCGGACGCCGGATCCAGATTGACGGCACGGATCTGTTCGTCGGACCAGTCATAAGTCGCGCGGCTCATAATAACGACGCGAACTTTTCCGATTCGAAAGACGGTTGTGCGTCCCATCTGTGCGCGCTGTCCCTCCCATTGACCACCCGTGTACACAAATCCGCCGTCGACCAGATGTTCGACGACACCATGAAACGTTCGAGGCGCGCCCCACCGTGGATCGAGTTTGTGTCCGATCGATAATGAGAGCGTCGCACCGACACCGGCCCTGTGGCAGATCGTGGCCGCGTCCGGATCCACAACCGGTACGATCGAGGACGCTTCGATACCGCTGTCGACCAACGCCGACAACGTTGCGATGCTGTCGCCTGCCGCGCCACCTCCGCAGCAGTCTGCTGACTCGACAAGAATCACAGGGCCACCTTCAATTTGCATCCCGTTCGCGATCGCGTCTGCCGGCAGGATCGTTTCCGGCTCCAGATCGTGGCGACGTTCCCAGTATTGCAGTGCAATCTGCGTCGCCAGTGCTTCCGCCAGCTCGGGGTCGTTATCCGTGACCACCAGGCCTCCGCTGCCCATGTTCCTGCAGTCCATGTACGGATGAATCAGAAACAGACTGGTCGAAAGCACACCGTGCTGTTTCTCCAGTGACTTTGTCTGTTTCATCAGGTCGGCAAACGGATCGTCGTCACACGTTGAACCGTGGATCGCGCTGGTAATGACGGGCACTTTCGCCATCGCCATCGTTGGTCGGCAGTGCCCGGCCAGAATTTCCAGCAGCAAACGAGCAGCGCGCTGACCAGTCGTGAACTGGTCATGATGCGGGTAGGTCTCCCAGGCCAGCAGTGCGTCCGCATGCTGCACCATTGTCTGCGTCACATGCGCGTGCAGATCGAGCGTCGCGACGATCGGCGTGTCGGGCCCGACGAGGCCGCGAGCTGCGGCAATCATGTCTCCTTCCGGATCATCAATCCCGTCGACAAGAGCTGCCCCGTGCAGTGGTAACAGAACTCCGTCAACCGGAAGGGATCGTTGCAGCCGCTCAAACCATTCGTGCCGCAGCTGCCGATAACATTCTGCCGTGATGGGACCGGCGGAGCATGCCGACGCGTAAATCAACGGGCTGGGTTCAACGTTCGCGGAGGCAAGCCCGTCGAGCATTCCGCCCACGATGCTGGACGTCAACTGCAGAACTTCTTCTCCACGAAGCAGTTCCGAAGCTTCGTAGACTTCGATGCTGATGGGAAGACCGCCGAGGTGATTGCACTCCGTCAGTATTCCGCCCACAGCGATTCGATAAGCCGGAGTCTCAATTGTGTCGATTGTCACTTCTTTCATTTCTCCACACGACAATTTGGATGAGTGCCGGTTATCATATCGAGCGAATTCGCGTCACCGTCCGGCTGAGGCACGTTCTTGACACAAACGACTGGCTTATTCCCTGAGCCTCCGCTACGGCTCCGTTCGCTCAACCTGCGAAGCCTGTTCCTGTTCGTGGGACCGGGATTGG
>JBDOMX010001100.1:0-4704 GCA_039831615.1 Planctomycetaceae bacterium | reverse complement strand
TTGATCATCGCGTCTGTCACCATCGGCAGTGGTGAGCTGGTTTGGGCGTCGCGCAGCGGGGCCATCTTCGGCTACCAGCTGCTGTGGTGTTTTCTGCTGGCTGGAGTCTTCAAGGGCGTACAGGTCTATGTCGCGGCGAGACACATGACGCTCACGGGTGAGCACCCGATGGTCAGCTGGAAATCGATTCCCGGTCCACCGTTATGGTTTCCGCTGCTCATTGCGCTGCCCACGGTTGTCGTGATGCCGATTGCATTTTCAGGCATCTCCGAAATTCTCGGTGGTTATCTGCGTGAGCTTACGGCCGTTTCAAAAGGTGACGAGGGTGTCGGTCCTTTTGGCGGCGTCGAATTCTGGGATAATTTCTGGGGGACCGTCGTTCTCACGACCTGTCTGGTGCTGGCGATGAGTTCAAGCCAGAAGATTCTCGAACGCGTGTCAGCGGTCGTGATCGGACTCATCGTGGTCAGCGCCACGATTTCCGTAGTGATGTGTCAGTCGGGCATTGCCGGAGTGCTTTCCGGATTGTTCATTCCGTATGTTCCGGATTACCAGCCATGGGTTGAATCGAAGTACGCAGACACATTTCGAGGGCGCAGCCCATGGCTGGAAGTGGCTCTGTATCTGGGCGCTGTCGGCGGTGGCACCTACGATTACCTCGGGTACATCGGGATGCTTCGTGAAAAGAAATGGGGATTGTCCGGCAGCAACGCTGTTTCTCGCGAGCAACTGCAGAATCTCGACGAACGTCAGGTCGCCATCGCACGAATCTGGACGCGCGCTGCTCTGCTGGACACGGTTGTGTCGTTTACCAGTGTCGTTCTCGTCACTCTGCTGTTCGCCGGGCTGGGGGCTATGCTGCTGCATACCAGGCAGGAAATACCAGACAATGAAACACTGCTCACCGCACAGGAAGCGTTTCTGACGGAGCTGCATCCGCAGCTTCGATGGCTGTATCGCGCCGGCGTGTTTCTTGCCTTCATCGGAACATTGTACGGTGCATTTGAGATTTATCGGTACACCGTCGTGGAAAGTGCGCGGGCTCTGCTGCCAGGCTGGACGAAGGATCAACACGTTCATACGTGGCGGAACCTGACCGTTGCGTATTGCTACGGTGGTGGCATGGTCATGATCTGGCTGCCCACCGGAATATCCGGCGACGTGCTCGGCAAAATGACGTTCGGTGCCGTGATCGGCGGCGCCACACTGTGTGGATTGTGGTGCCTCGCGATGTTGTGGGTCGATGCGACGCGACTTCCCGCACGACTGAGAATGCATCGTGGCCTGTGGGTGATGACATTGATCGCCGGGATGACAATGACGGCGCTGGGCGTGCAGACACTGCTCGTTTTCTTTTCGTAGTCCCGTGTCCATCCGGATGCCAGGTTCAGAGAACATTCATGAAGATCACAGATTACACACTCCATCGACTTCACCTGCCACTGCGCGAACCGATCGGTGATTCCCAGGTGCGCTTCGTCGATCATTGGATGACCGTCATCGAACTGCACACTGATCTGGGTCACTCGGGAGTTGGTTTTCAAGTCCAGCAGGGAATGCCAACCGCGAGCCTCCCGAATCTAAAAACACAGTTTGAATACTCGGTCTGGCCAGGTTTGAGGGATGGCTTGCCGATCGGACTGGCTCAGCGCATGACTCGGCCTCGTGGAGGCAATGTGGGCAGCAGCTGCCTGACGTCCGCAGTGGAGACGGCGCTGTGGGACCTGATTGCGAAGGAACAGCGCCAGCCACTGTTTAAAGTTTTGGGTGGGGAGAATCCTCGTGTGCCGGCTTACGGAAGTACCCTGGATTTTCATTTGGATGACCAGGAGTTTCGGAGCAAGTTAGAGCGATTCGAGAAACTCGGCTTTTCCGCTGCCGTCAAAACAAAGGTCGGGCATCCGGACATAGCGTGGGACCTGAAACGACTGGCGATCGTGAAGGACGTGCTGGGGCCCAAAGTGCGCATGATGGTGGATGCGAACGAAGCCTGGACGGTCAAAGAGACGCTGATCCGTCTAAATGCTTATCAAGATGCGGGTCATGATATTTTCTGGATCGAAGATCCAATTACCCGCGATGACTACGAAGGCTATGCAACGCTTTGTGCCGAGCTGTCATTCACTCGCGTGAATACTGGCGAGTATCTTGGCTTCTCAGGTAAACGCCGACTGCTGGAAAACAACGCCGTCGACGTGCTGAACGTTCACGATTCTGTCAGCACATCGCGCGCCGCCGCCCGGCTGGCCGGTGACTATGGTGTGCCTGTGTCACTGGGGAACACCGTGCTGGAACTGGGTGTCCACCTTGCAGCAAGCCTGCCGGAATGTTTGTGTCTGGAGTTTTCCGATCTGGTGTGGAATGAAATTGCGGTCGAGCCCGTCCGTTTTGAGCATGGCCATGCGATCGCTCCGGATCGACCGGGACACGGGGTTGAATTAGATCGCGATAAGGTTGCCTTCTATTCAGCGTAACCGCAGGAACCGATCTGTTGTTCGTCATCGGTGATGAGTGGGCGTGCCGATCAGATCAACTGCGAAATGGGCCTGCCGCCGGACAGAACAGGGACCGGGCGGCCGGAGAAGTTGATAAATTCGTGCCGATAATTGATCCCGAGATGTCGATAAACCGTGGCCAGCAGATCCTGCGGGGTGACCGGATCGTGCATCGGATATTCCGATTTTGAATTTGTCTGACCGACAACCTGTCCCATGCGGAGGCCCCCGCCGGAAACCAGCGCACTGAAGGCATTCGGCCAGTGATCTCGTCCGAGCCCGATTTGGTTTGAGAAGTTTGTTGGTGCATGGGTCACGCGGGGCGTCCGCCCGAATTCACCGCAGGCAATGACCATCACGTTCTGATTGAGCCCTCGGTCGTAGAGATCCTCGATCAACGCGGTCAGTGCCTGGTCCATTTGCGGCAGACGTTCGCGCTGCGCATAGTCGAGATGGAATGCACCGGCGTGGTCGTCCCAGCTGAAATGTTTGGTGGTGTTGTTCGGCGCCGTGGCGTCGACATTGATCACGGCCGTTCCAGCTTCAGCGAGTCGTCTGGCCAGCAGACAACTTTGTCCCCAGCGGTGATGCCCGTAGCGGTCGCGAAGTCCGGACGGTTCCAGGCTCAGATCGAATGCATTGGCCACACGAGGACTTGTTAATATGCCAAACGCTGCATCACGAAATCGGTCGACTCCCAACCCGGCTTCATTAGACGATTCGTAAAAACGATCGAACTGCTGCAACAGACTTTTACGATCATCCAGTCGATGGTTGTTGACACCCGTGGCGAGGGTCAGGTTCCGGGGGGAAAACTTTGGTGCAGATGGATCACCCGTTTCGAAGGCTCGATGGCTGACGCCGAGATATCCCGGTCCGGTCATGAAGGGAGCTTTTTGGACGCCGACGTAGTGCGGCATTCCATCCGGACGCGATGCGCGCAGCCGGCTGGTCACCACTCCGAAATCCGGGTGCTTCGATCGAGCCTGCGACGTCGGATCCGGGACGGCCGGCGTCTTGCCGGTGAGCATCTCGATGCTGCCGTCGTTGTGAGCCGACATCTCATGATGCAGGGAGCGGATGATCGAGAACTTGTCCGCCATTTGAGCCTGCAACGGCATGTATTCGCAAACGTCGATCCCGGGTACATTCGTGGAGATCGGATTCAGCGGCCCTCGATACTCCCGGGGGGCATCCGGTTTCATGTCCCAGGTCTCAAGCTGACTCGGACCGCCCCACATCCAGAACAGAATGACCGACGTCTGCGCATTGAGCGTGCCTGCCTCAGCTCGCTTTTGCAACAGCGTCGGAAGCGTGATCCCACCGAGCGCAAGGGTTCCCACCCGCATAAACTCGCGCCGCCTCAGGGGGCCTGTACAGTGGGATGGATTCATATCAACTTCTCATGCACCGAACGATGGGCCGTCACAGCCGCACCTCACCATTCTCGTCGAACCATGACGATGGCACAACGGATTCGTCTCCAACAAAGCGCCGCTGCGTCACGGCCAACTTGATGACGCGTACGTGTACATTAGTACATGTGCAATGTGGCACTTTATTGGGTCCTTCCCTCGTTCTTCCTGAAATGCGGGCAATCATCCACTAATTCCCACGATTGAGCGTACTGCATTCCTTGCGGGCAATCATCTTCCGCCTCACTCACGGGACGTCAACGGCAACTTACTTAATACAAACTCAGCTCAGCCCCAAAGATTCTCATCATGTCAGCTTCGGTCCTAGATGCGCCAGCACCAGCACTGGATTCCGAGTTTCACACTCGTTTTCAGTCGTATTTGCATTGCCCGTTTATGCGGCAATTCAGCGCTGTCATGCAGAGCAGCAAGAACACTGCCAATGAAGTTGACAGGCCCCGTCTTGACGAGGGCGGTCCGGAACTGGTTGAAATTCGTGGACAGATGTTCGCGGAGGCGACGGGAAATCTGGATCGGCCGTCGGCGCCAGTGATCGTCCAAAAACTTGACGATGTTCTCAGCTCACCCGACGCCTGCGCGGCGGATATCGCAGAAGTCGTGATGATGGACGTCGGTCTGACTGTGAAACTGCTGAGTCTTGTCAACTCGTCGGTGTATGCACTGCCTCGGGAAATCAGCAGTGTGGAACAGGCCGTCGCTCTTCTTGGCGCTGATCAGGTGCGAAATGTTGCACTGGCGGTTTCGATGATCAGCAAGTTCACGGAAACGAAATC
>JBDOMX010000602.1:0-2301 GCA_039831615.1 Planctomycetaceae bacterium | reverse complement strand
ATCGTCAGGCATTTCGGCTGCCAGTTCCGCGATGCTGTGTGGCCGTTCCCGTGACCAGTCACAGCCGATCATAGCATTCCACCACGCGGCCTTTTGTTCGCCGTTGCCTTCTGCAAACCCTTCCATGATCACGGAATCGGGGTGCGGGTTGGAAAACGTAGCTGAATACGGACACAAAGGTTCGTCGATGGAAATCAGGCCGTAACCCGCGGACGCAATCCACACGTTGATTTGACGTTTCGGTGTACTCAGTTCCGGCAGATCTCGTGCGACCGCCCAATGATCACCGGCATACAATTGCCGAGCAGGAATAACCTGGTCGCGGGATTTCTGCAAAGTGCCCGCCCACTTTCTGGCTCGTTGCTGTACAGAGCTGCCCAGCAAGTGGCGCAGTTGTAACCGTTCGGACGGCTCACGCGTCTTCTGCTTGGTGCAGGTCACAACAATATTCACAAGTCCAGACAACGCTCTACCCCATGTGATATGGCCCGGTGGACCGACTATCGAATCCCAATCAGCTTGTGCATTTGAGTACTCAGCTTCCACTTCGAGTGCTTCATGCAGTAGTCGACTGTCTGCAGGCGAGAGTCGTCCGGATTAGGGCCGTCCATGGGTTGCAGATAGAAATGGTCGAAGTCGTAGTCGTAGTCATCAAACATCTCAGGAGTGAGTCCGACCTGAGGATAGACGAGTTTAAGTTCGCTTCCACGCCTTACCACGATGTCTGTGTTTGCCTTGGGACTTACGCAAATCCAGTCCACGCCGGAAGGAACGGGGATCGTGCCATTTGTTTCAATGGCGATTTCAAGTCCTTCACCGTGGAGAGCCTCGATCAATGTGTCATTAAGCTGCAAAAGTGGCTCACCGCCGGTACACACAACATACGGCGCACCGTCGCCGGTCCAAAGTGAAGCGACAGTCTCGGCGAGATCCTTCGCTGTTTCAAACTGACCACCGCCGTCACCATCTGTACCAACAAAATCCGTGTCGCAAAACCGGCAGATGGCAGTTGGCCTGTCGTTTTCGCGGCCAGACCAGAGGTTACAACCTGTGAAACGACAAAACACAGCCGGGCGGCCGGAATGAAAGCCTTCGCCCTGAAGGGTAAAATAGAGTTCCTTGATCGAATACGTCATGCAGCACCACCGCTTGCCGACTGATACGCGACCGGATCAGCGATCCCGACTTCTGCAAAACCCTCCAGTCTTAAAAGGCAGGCATCGCAGTGACCGCACGCATGACCTTCCTGAGACGGGGCGTAACAAGTGCTGGACAGAGCGTAGTCGACACCGAGTTCCAGGCCTTTGCGAATGATCTCCGTCTTGGTGAGATGAATCAGAGGGGCGTGAATTCGTAAACCACGGTCTGATTCTACTGCCTGTTTTGTGGCAAGATTCGCCATCTGCTGGAAAGCTGCGATGTACTCCGGTCGGCAATCCGGGTAGCCAGCGTAGTCGAGAGCGTTGACTCCGACGAATATGTCGAAGGCTCCAATTGACTCTGCGTAGGCCAGAGCACAGGACAACAGAACAGTATTTCGGGCTGGCACGTAAGTGACGGGGATCGCAGCGTTCATTTCTTCAGCAGAGCGATCCGTTGGTACGGCGATGTCGTCCGTCAAAGCCGACTGGCCAATCCCACGCAGATCGACTTCCATGAAACGATGCTCGGCAACGTTCATGGCACGTCCCACCTTCTCTGCCGCCTCGATTTCCGCTACGTGTCTTTGGCCATAATTCACAGTAAGTGCGTAAACAGAGAAGTCATCCGACTGGGCAATTGCCATGACAGTGGAAGAATCAAGTCCGCCACTCAGTAAAACAACAGCTGATTGATCGGTCATCCTGAGTACTCCCTCTTGATTCCCGCGTGCCTTAGTAACGGAAACTTAACGTCTATTGACAGTACTCGTCAACCGAAAACTGTAAATAGAGTGAAAGTACTCTTGCGCGCAGTTAATTTTGTTTGCGATTATTGCCCGTTACAGTTATTTCTAGTGGGGCAGACTTAGCTTGAGGGCCTCTCTCGCACCTGAGGCACACCACTTCCTGTCCTTTGTTGTGGTGAATGAATCCGGACAAACAACCCCACATCCTGGGCTACGCATCCGCCCTGAACCGATCTTCAAAAACTCCCGAGATGGATGTTGTGTAGTGCAACAACATCGCTAAGATTGCCGATTCGAAATCAACTACACATCACGCAGACTCGACCACTTGCAGTGGCGACGCTTGACACTTCCGCCGATTACGCTGGCGTTGCTTTTCGCCGCGAACACTGCGACCGTTTCGAGTCCGGTGT
>JBDOMX010000048.1:0-9964 GCA_039831615.1 Planctomycetaceae bacterium | reverse complement strand
ATTCCACATTCCCCGGAACCGATTTTCGACTTCGCTATACCCTCGACGACCCCGAAACTGGTGTCACCTAATATTCCGCTGAGATCAGGAGCCCTGAGCCTGCTGCTGACGAAAGGCGGTTTACCAATGCAAAAAGCCGGACCTGATTCAGGTCCGGCTTCTTTTTTAGTCGTTGTTCGCTGTCCGAATCAGAAGACATCCATAATGAAGTGATGTCCGCGATGGTATGGCTTTTCTGACGGATAGAAGTTGTACCAGGATTTGTTGTAGACCGGGATCTGCATCTCCGGTGAATAGCGATAGTACATGTGATCGTACTGCTGCGGCCGCTGGAACGAATGTGGATAGTACACATACGGATAGTGGTAGAACCGCTGCCAGTCAGCAGGCTGGCCGGGAGCAGCAGCTTCGACAGAGTTTTCGAATCCTGAGGCTGCAGCTGCAGCGATGACGGCGAGGAGGATCAGTCGCTTCAACATCGTGGTCTCCGAATCACTTCCGTGTGCTGTCAAAAACGAAAAAGGGGACTTCTCGGCCTGCGAACCAAGGACAACCGTAGTTGTCTTAGTCGCCCCCGGATACATAACATTCCGGTTCGCAGAGCCGAGGTAGTCTCTTCTCCCCGTCCGCCGTGGCGGACAATGACATCCGGGCTCAACGGCATATCATGCCGTGATGTTGAGTCGGATGTGTCCCTTCCCTCGCCATAATTTATCGGCAGCCCGACGCGCCGCGATCAGCACTTTCCGGAGAATCGTCACAGAACCCGCAATCGCGACCTGTGATCACCTACAGTTCCAGCTGTTCGACGATATGCCGACCAATATTCAACGATGCCGTCGCAGCAGGTGACGGTGCATTGCACACGTTCAAAACTCGATTCGTGCGCAGAATCAGGAAATCATCCACCAGGTCTCCGGTCGGTGCCAGTGCCTGAGCGCGGACACCGGCGGGGGCGGGTATGAGGTGTTCGGCTCGAATCTCGGGCACGAGTTTCTGCAGCGCCCGGACGAATGCAGCTCTGGAAAACGAACGCCAGACCTCGCCCAGACCGGTCTTCCAGTACTTCATGGCCAGCCGCAGGAAACCAGGGTAGGTCAGGGACTCGCCCAGATCGCGAAGATTGATGTGTCCCCAGCTGTACCCCTCTCGGGCCAGGGCAAGGACCGCATTGGGACCGCATTCAACGCCGCCTTCGATCATCCGCGTAAAGTGCACGCCAAGGAAAGGGAAGCGAGGATCAGGAACCGGGTAAATCAGTGTCCGGCACAAATGTGTCGCTTCTTCCTTGACGGTATAGTACTCGCCACGAAACGGCACAATCTGCTCCTTCATGTGTTGCCCCGCCATTTTGGCGACGCGGTCACTGTGTAGCCCGCTGCAGTTGATGACCTGGCTGGCAGTCAGTGTGTCCTGACCACTAATCACTTCCACGTGATCACTGGACTGATGGATCGCAGTCACGCGACTCGACATGCGAATGTCGACTCCCCGTTCCGTCAACAGACGGGCAAGGGTCGTACACATGCCGGGGTAGTCTACAATACCCGACTCGGGAACGTGAATGGCTTTGATGCCCGCTGCGTGCGGTTCCAGTTCGTGCAGCCGCTCGGCCCCGATCACTTCACACGACACCCCGTTTTGCTGTCCTCGTTCATAGATGCGTTCGAGGGCCGGCAATTGATCGTCTTCCGTGGCCACAATCACCTTGCCCGTTTGTTCCCAGGCAACTCCGTACTCGCTGCAAAAAGCTTCCAGCGCTTTTTTGCCTTCGCGGCAATTCCTTGCCCGCAATGATCCGGGTTTGTAATAAATGCCCGAATGGATGACGCCCGAATTCCGCCCCGTCTGATGGCTGGCCAGACTGGCTTCCTTTTCCAGCAGCACCACTCGGGACTTCGGGGACTGTTCGATCAGTTGCCATGCGGTGGCCAGTCCAATGATACCACCGCCGACAATCACAACATCACTTTGAGACATTCTGGATACGATCCTGTCAGGCCTGATTCTCAGACGCGAAGATGTGTCAGCATTTCCTCCGCCGACATCGCATAACTGATGTAGAACGGGCCAAACTCGGCATACTGAGCCGACGCGCGATCAAAACGCATGGTGTAGACGATCTCTTTGATATGCTCCGGCGCGCGTCCCCACAACGTTACGCCCCATTCCCAGTCGTCGAATCCGACAGAAGCGGTGATCAGCTGTGAGACTCGACCTGCAAATTTGATTCCCGATGTCGCATGTTCTGCCATCATCGAGCTGCGAGCGCTGAACGGTTCCATGAACCAGTTGGCGCCCGGGACACGTGACTTGTTCATCGGGTAGAACGCAATGACAGGAAACGGGGGGATCTCCGGATACAGTCTTTGTTTGTTCATCGCCGGCAATCGTTGTTCGTAGGCGCTGAGTTTCGCCTGCCATGCCGGATCGTCCGGGCCGGATCCTTCCCGCCTCAGCCGGTCCGCATACTGTTCGAGCGACGGCACGTATTCAGAGATTTCCGTGATGGAAACGAACGAGTACGTTGACTCAAGAGCCGGTCCGATGGACGTACTTCGAAGCATTTGAGTCAATGCATCGATTTTCAATGGATCCGGATCCATCAGAATCAAACCAAAGTCAGCGGTGTGCCCCGACACGGCCGAAATTTGCATGCGTGCCGGGGCATGGTCGGCTTCGGGATTCAGAATCTCAATCAATTCCGCTCGACCTTGTGACCGATCCGAGTCAGCAGTATTTTTCAGTACTGCCTGATTGATGCGATAGTAGATATGCAGGCAGTGCCAGCCTTCAGACATCCGGATGGTCGGATCCGGAAGGTGGGCGGCAGGACGAGGACGATTCACGAATTAACCTCACTGAACAATGGAAGGACGCGTCGGTCTGCACAGGAGCAGTGCAGCCGGTATCGTAATGCACGATCGAGAAACCTGCTCGGCATCGGAGATGACTTTATCTCAATTCGCGCCGGCTGTTGCAGGTCCTGCGGCGTGGCTCTGTGGTCAATCGACCGGCAGGACGGCGACTCTGCTCGTACCGGTCGAATCGCGAACGGTCAGGAGTGCAGGAATTCATCCGCTCGTTGCAGCCCGAACCGGTCCAGACTCTTTCATACTGCCTGAGCCTTCTTCAACTCGACGGCCTTGCTCTGTACCTCTTTCCGACGTGATGATGCGATTCCGGAAAGAAACGGCAGATGGGGACCCGTGTCAGAGATTTCGGCCAGATCAACCGCTTCATGCAGGACGCGAATGGGATTGATCTCGTTGCGCAGATCCTCCAATGGCTCAAACAGCTTCCGGATGTCTTCGGCCCGGTCGTAGTCTTTGGCTCCGATCGCCTTCAGCATGGCCTGTGACAGTGCTGGATTCACGCAAACACAGCCCGATGTGTAGCCGACACAGCGGAACTTCGTCAGATGAATCAGGGCCGGCTGTTCTCCGATTCCGCTGCAGACTCGTTCCGGATCGACTCGGTCCACCAGTTCCTCAAGATACGCATCATCGGCCGTGTCATCTCTGACAATGGCATATTTGACGAATGAGACGAGTCCTTCGTCCACCAGTTCGGCAGCTCCCTGAGGTGTCAGCAGGCCATCTTCTTTGACGTAGAGCACTGCTGGTCGACCAATGCGTTCCACGAATCGGCGGAATCCCGACTGAAATCCGGCTTCTGTCGCCACATTGTTCTGCGGCAGGACCATCACGGTGGGGAATTTCGTGTCCTTGAGGATCTCCGCCTGATCCATCATCGTTCCATAGGCAGGACCGACCGACGGGATGATCAACGTGTCCTGCGCCGCCGTGGATTGCAACATCTCCAGCAGGCCGGCATATTCGCTGAGTCGGGTGTGATACAGGTTGGCGTTGCCGCCGTACAGCAGCATGGAAACCCCGCCCGCTTCCAGATACTCAATCATCCGGGCATTTTGCCGGGGGCAGATGGCGAAATCGTGTTTTCGAGCCAGCGGAGGAACAGCCAGAACGGATTGACGGAACTGCGAAGGGGTCACGGGGTCGGTCTGCATGATTCGTACCAGAGACGGAAGGTGGAAATTGCCGACGGGAACAGGGCCGCATGCTATGTGCCAGGTCACGCTCTGACTATTGAATCGCACCCGAATGGCCCGACGCAGCGCTGACAGAATCCGGCGATGGACCCGGCCGCTCAGTCGCGCAGCTGTTCCAACAGGATTTTTCGTCCTTCAACCATGTGACGGTGCATTGCGGTGCGAGCACGTACGGGGTCGCGGTCACTGACGGCGTCAAGAACGTCCTCGTGAAGCTGATCCATCAACGATTTCGTGGCCCCGTGTTTTTCGATACTCATTGCCTGTCGCATGAGCTCTCCGATCGCGCCCATCATGAATTCAAACAGGGAGTTGCCGGTCGCCGCCGCCAGCGTTCGGTGGAACCTGAGGTCCGCGTCGACGGATGCCTCCGGAGTACTTCCCTCGCGCAGGTCTTTCACAGCGCCCCGCAGATCAGCCACGTGTTCCGCTGAACGTCGCTCGCAGGCAAGTTCGGCAATGTAACACTCGACCGGCGCGCGGAACTCAATCTGGTCCAGCAGCGTCGAAGGACTCAGCTTCAGGTGGAGGTGAATGTTTTCGATCGTGGCATCCGTGCCAGGCTTCCTGATTCGTGGCCGCCTACCGCGGCTGACTTCAATGACGCCCAGACCACGAAGAGTCTGCATCGCTTCTCGCGTCACCGTGCGGGAGACCCCAAACTTCTCAGAGAGCGCTGCTTCGGGAGGAATCTCATCTCCGACGCCGAGCTGGCCGTCGGAGATGAGTGACATCAGCTGGTCAACAACCTGTTGGACCAGATCTGGATTCTTGGCGACCGATTGAAACTGGATCGGCATGTTTGTTCCACAACGCCTAGTGTCAGACGGGTAGGGGATAAGATTCAACAGAAGGCGTTTAAGACGACGGGAAGTTCTAGTTTTCCGGGGACTCCGCAGCTGCCGTCCGACCGTGGATTACCGGGAACGATTCCCGCCAGAACCGCGCCGGTCCAGAAGTCACATATCATATGAATTGCCAAATCCACAAGCGAGCAGGAAACGGCTTTGGTCTTTAAGTTGTCAGGATCGCTGCTGAGTGCGGGCCCGTGGCATGACCGTTGGACTGTCCGGCGACGGTTGAGATCGATTGGATGTTGAGGCTGGCGGGTCGTGAGCACTTCGAGGAGGCAGAGGACTCGTGAGGCGTGCGATCACGCTGCCGGAACTCAGGCTGCGGGCGAATTCGCCACCTTCTGCCGGGCCGCTAACAGTTTTCGCTGATACCGGCCCTGGACGACGTCGACCGCCAGAAGCACGATGAGCACGAAATAGAATGTGCTCTTGGCCATTGGTTCGACCGGATGGCCCATTAGCTTCACGTGGGCCAGGTGCCCGCCTTCAGAGACCAGCATGATGCCCACGATGAACAGAATGAACAGTCCCAGCACTTCGTACAGCCGATTCTGTTTCAGAAATTCACTTACATGATCGGCCAGCACGATCATCAGCACGCCGCTGATGACGATTGCCAGCGACATCACGGTCATGCCGTACTCCATTTCGCCCGCCAGCGCAATGGCACTCAGGATGGAATCAAAACTGAAGACCAGATTCATGACGATGATCCAGAACATGGCCGTCCCGACAGAGCGTTTCGCGGAGTCAGTGCCGTGCGACAGATCGTCCGTCGACAGCATGTGATAGATCTCTTTGACGGCCGTATAGATCACGAAGGCACCGCCGGCGATAACAATCAGCGAATGCACGTTGATGCTGAACTCGAGTACGTTCCAGTGCAGGCTGACGAACGGATTCTGAAAGTGCTTGATGGCCGCCGTCACGAGAAACAGCAGTGCGATTCTCAGCACGATCGCCAGCCCGATCCCCCACTTGCGGACGACCCCCTGCTTCTCCTCGCGGACGCGCTTTGATTCAATGGAAATATACAGCAGATTGTCGAAACCCAGCACCGCCTGCAGCAGTGTGAGCATCAACAAGGTCATGATGTGGTCAAACAGCATTCTGGATTTCCTGGATACTAAGTATTCCGGAGGCATGTCCTGAAAGTGGAACCTGTGGGCGCTGGAATGTAACTTCTGTCGCAGATTCGATGAACCGTGATCCAGACCGCCAGTTGCCGGAATCTCATGACGACCGTTGAGGACCATCACATCTACGACCACATTGGCAGGGATCAGCTGGCTGATGTGGTCGCGGCGTTCTACCGTCAAGTCCCCAAAGATCCTTTGCTTCGGCAGATGTATCCCGCTGATGACATGGAAGGTGCCGAATCCCGGCTGCGGAGTTTCCTCCTGTATCGGTTCGGAGGTCCACAGGAGTATTTGCAGCAGCGAGGGCATCCACGTCTGCGCGGGAGGCATGCTCCGTTTTCTGTGAACTCGGCCGCCAGAGACCGCTGGATACAGTTGATGGACGCGGCGATTGTCGAGTGTCAGATTCCTGACGACGTGGCGACGGCGATGCGACAGTTTTTCAGCAAAACGGCCACGTTTCTCATTAACTCAGCGGACGACTGATCATGATGACATACGACCTGCAGGATTTGCTGCGGACCGCTGTGGTCATGTCGCTGGCACTGACGTCACTCAGCCATGCTCAGGATTCGCTGGCAGACGGCGACCAATACAGCATCCAACATGATGTTCCTTATCGTGTTGATGCTGCTCAGACCGAGTACATGCGACGGCGGTGTCGGCTGGATGTCTACCATCCCACGAAAAAAAAAGACTTCTCGACAATTGTCTGGTTTCACGGTGGCGGTCTCACAGCTGGCAACCGGATCATCCCCGATGCCCTGCGGGAACGGAATGTGGCCGTCGTCTCCGTCAACTATCGATTGAGCCCTCAGGTCAAATCTCCGGCCTGGATTGAAGATGCGGCGGCGGCCGTTGCGTGGACGTTCCGCAACATCGAACGCTTTGGAGGGTCTGCTGAGCACATTTTCGTCAGCGGTCATTCGGCAGGCGGATATCTGACGAGCATGGTCGGTCTGGACAAGCGCTGGCTGGCTTCGCACGATATTGATGCCAACCGTATTGCCGGGCTGATTCCGTACAGTGGTCACACGATCACGCATTTTACCGTGAGAGCAGAGCGCGGGATTCCAGGTGAACAGGCCGTCATCGACGATCTTGCCCCGCTGTATCACGTTCGCAGGGATGCGCCGCCACTTCTGCTCATTACCGGCGACCGTGAAATGGAGATGCTGGGTCGTTATGAAGAAAATGCATACATGTGGCGCATGATGCAGGTCATCGGCCATTCAGATACAGAACTGTTCGAACTGGAAGGATACAATCACGGGCAAATGGCTCAACCCGCACATCCGCTGCTCCTGAAGTTTGTCAGGGCGCACTCGAGTCAGTAGCCCGTCATTTTTTTGCATTTCGCATTTCGCATTTCGCAGTCGCCGTCATCTCACAGGAGTACTCGCATGTCGTCATCTCACAACCTCGCGCTGAACCGTCGATTGTTTTTAGGGACGTCCGCTGGCACGATCGCGGCGGGAGTGCTGCCAAACGTCGTGCGGGGCAGCCAGCCGGCGGGCAATCTCCAGGTGGCGACATTTCGCTTTGATGTGACTCCGCCGACGGGACATTCACTGTGTGGTGGGTGGATCAAGCCGGTGGAAGCCGTTGATGACCCGCTCGAAGCCATTGGCTATGTGCTCACGGGGGCCGGCAAACCCATGGTGGTCTGCGTGGTCGACTGGACCGGATTGCTCAACAACGCTCACATCCAGTGGAAGCAGGCACTGGCGGATGGCGCGGGGACTTCGATTGATCGTGTCACTGTGCATTGTGTTCATCAACACAATGCACCATTCGCGTGTGTGGATGCCGAGCAGATCATTTTAGATCAGGGGGATCTCCCGCATATTGTCGAATTGGATTTTTTCAATCGATGTCTCGACGCCGGCCGAACGGCAGTGGCCGGAGCAATGCAACAGACGGTTGCTGTGACGCATATCGCGCACGGCGAAGCGCAGGTGGAAAAAGTTGCCGGGAACCGCCGAATTGTGGGACCCGACGGGAAAGTCGCTTCGCAACGCGGCAGCAGTTCAAAGGACCCCCGGCACCATGAGCTTCCAGAAGGTGTCATCGATCCGATGCTGAAGACCGTGGCCTTCTATCACCAGAGTCAAAAACTGGTTGCGTCTCACTACTACGCCTGTCACCCGATGAGTTATTACGGTGATGGACGCGTGAGTGCTGACTTTTGTGGACTGGCACGGAAACAACGCCAGCAGCAGGAGCCGGATTGTACCCATCTGTATTTCAACGGATGTGGAGGCAACATCGGGGCCGGGAAATACAATGACGGGTCCAGGCAGATGCGACCAATCCTGACACAGCGCATGCTGACCGGCATCGAACAGTCAGAACAGCGGTTGGACCCCCAACCCATTCAGTCGATCTCGTGGGAAACTCACGATATTCTGCCGCCCTCTGATGCACGGTTTGACGAAGCGCAGATCATGAAACAGATTTCCGACCGCACGCAGCGGGTTGTCAGCCGAAATCGCCCGTCGTACACGGTGGCCTGGCTGCGACGCGCGGCCAACAGGATTCCCATCACACTCAGCTCCCTGCACCTGAACAACGTTTCAATGCTGCATCTGCCCTCCGAGTGCTTTGTGGAGTATCAGCTGGCAGCGCAGGCGGGGCGCCCCGATCGGTTTGTGGCCTGCGCTGCGTACGGAGATGGTGGGCCGTGGTACATCCCCACGGCCGATGCGTATCCGCAGGGCGGCTACGCCGTCAGCGTTGCCTGGTGTGCACCGGACATTGATCGGATCCTGACCACCGGAATCAGGACACTGTTGGCAAGAGCATGATCGGTTTCAATCTGATGACGGATGACGAACCGGGAGGCTCCAGTCAATGTGGCCAGACAGGCGTGATGTGGCAATGCCCGATTGGCCGGTGCCGGTCGCGTTGGTTCAGGACCGTCCGCGGAATCGTAGTCATGCTCGCTGCGATCACGGTTGTTGGCTACAATCCTCGCCTTTCCGTACCCCGAGGCCATCGGACCGCACGTTGATGGATGCCGAAGATCAAAAGAACGAGATCAGGGAACTGTCGTCGGCTCAGCAGAGAGTGATGGGGGTGTTGATGGAGAAAGCATTCACCACGCCCGAACAGTATCCATTGACCTTGAAATCACTCACCACCGGCTGCAACCAGAAGAGCAACCGCGCTCCGGTCACACACCACAGCGAGGACACGATCCTGGCGACGGTCGACGAATTGCGCGAGATGTTGCTGGTGGCTGAAGTCTTCACCGACGGTGGTCGTGCTGCCCGCTACCGACACTACATGCGGTATCGCTTTGACTTTTCGGATGGCCAGTTTGCCATCATTGCCGAGTTGTTGCTGCGAGGTGGACAACAGCCGGGTGAATTGCGAACACGTGCCAGTCGCATGGTGCGAATTGAATCTAAGGAGGCGTTGCGGAGCGATCTGGCGTCGCTGCAGGAAAAGGGCTTCGTACGGGCCAACGGACCCCTGGATCGCCGTGGAGTCATCGTCGATCACACGTTCTATCCGTCGTCGGAAGTTCCCACTCATGCGACATCGGAGCCATCGGCTGAGCCTGGTGATCTCACGGCGCCTCGGAACCAGCCCGCAGCGCCACAGGATTCCAGTGCAATTGATGGACTGCGAACTCAGTTGGAACAACAACAGCGGGAGATCGACGAGCTCAGGCACGCTGTCGCGCGACTTGAAGATCTGATGCGGTAGACGCGTGATCTCCCGTGGACTGGGCGTTCATGGACCGTCCGGCGTCGTCGACCGGAGTTGTTTCCGGTACGCCGAGGCCGCACCTTGATTCCGTTGTCTTCCCTCCCTGTCGACTGGAATGTCAGTCTCAGCGACGCAAAAAAACCGCGATACAGTCAATCATGGGCGTATCGGGACCCAGGCCG
>JBDOMX010000866.1:0-9983 GCA_039831615.1 Planctomycetaceae bacterium | reverse complement strand
GCCCACGAACCCATACAAGGTCGACCGGGTTGGGAGAATCCCGAATTGAACAACAGCTGCGCCGGAGCATGATTGAATTGATCGGTGTGCATCGATTTGATCAGGCAGATCTCGTCGCTGATTCCGGCAAGGTGCGGCAGGGCGGTTGAGATTTCCGCACCACTGTCGCCATGTTTTCCGAATGCAAAGCGAGGTCCCAAAACAGCGGCGTTCGGCTGGATGAACGCATACCGCTGATCACCGATCACAGACTTTGGCAGTGGCTTGCCTTCGAGCTGCTTTAAAAGTGGCTTATGGTCGAACAACTCAAGTTGGCTCGGCGCGCCGGCCATGAACAGATGAATCACAGCCTTCGCTTTTTCATGAGACTGCGGAAGTCCGGAGGCTGAGGCCCCGGCGGCGCGCACGTCAGCCGCTGTCAGATCCGCCAGTGCCGCGGTCCCCAGTCCGACGCCGCATTGACCAAGAAACCAGCGGCGCGCTGTGGAAACGGAGTGTTCATGTTGCATTGAGTTCTCCACGCTACAGCGTATTACGCTGATTGATGGCCGCGGGGGAGGTTCAAGAGAACCATATTCTATTGCCCCACAAGCCATCACCCGCCACGACTTTTCGAAAACTGCTGTCGTGCGTCTTCAAAGCTTAATCTTTGTGTTGTGTGCCACTGGCTTTGCCAGTGTCAGTCCAACTGGTGTTGCCACCTGGGAAGCACTGGCAGAGCCAGTGGCACCCTTGACAAACCACTAATCGCGCATCACCGTTTCATCCAGCGCAAACAACGCGCGGGCCGTGCCAATCCAGACGGCCTGTTCAACGGCGTCATCATCCGAAATCGCCGTCTCGTCGCTCTCGGTCAATTTTCTCGCTCGAGCCAAATCACGTTTGAATGATTCTCGCAGAGACTGTGCGAACTGAATCAGTGACTGGAGTTCTGATTCCTCTGGTGGTCGCACCAGCACTCGACGGAACAATAGAGTTGCCCGGGTCGTTTCGGTGTCTGCGTCCTCCGCAACAGCGCGTCCCGCGTGGCGGGCCAGATCGGTAAACATCACGTCATTCAACAGGGTGAGCGCCTGCAGCGGGTTGTTGCTGCGACTCCGTCGAGCGATGCAGGCTTCTCCTGAAGGAGCATCAAATGTTGTCAGCATGGCGAAAGGGACAGTCCGTCGGGAGTAGGTGTACAGACTGCGTCGATACCGCGACTCATCAGTCGCGGCATTCCATTCGCCTCCACGATAAGCGCCTTCCAGTGCGCCTTTTGGCTGCGGTGGTCGCACCGAAGGGCCACCTGTCTGCGGATTTAACACTCCGGCGGCAGCAAGCAGGCGATCGCGTACGATCTCCGCATCCAGCCGAAATCGTGGAGCATGACTCCACCAACGGTTTTCGGGATCGAGCCGGAGCGTTTGCGCCGGAACGATTGATGACTGGCGGTACAAAGAACTGCTGACAATCCGCCGATGGAGATCTCGTACTGACCAGCCGTCATCCTGAGAAAACGTGATGGCCAGCCAGTCCAGGAGATCCGGATGGGTGGGGAATTCTCCCTGCAGTCCGAAATCCTCGACCGTCCGCACAATCCCCGTTCCGAACAGTGCTGCCCAATGACGATTCACGACCACGCGTGGCGTCAGAGGATTCTGCGGACTCACCAGCCATTTTGCCAATGCCAGGCGATCGGCCGATGTTCCGGCGGGCAGAGCTGGCAGGACATCCGGAGTTCCGCCGCTGACGCTTTCTGTTTGCTGCAGAAACTCGCCTCGATGATGTCGCCAGGTTGGCCTGGGATAGTCTGCCGGACGTTCCTGCATCACCAATGTGGCTGGAACCTCAACAGCTTTTTGCAGTTCGCGAATCCTGTCCTGCTGATTTTTCAATGGTTCGGCTTCCAGCAGAAAGGCGGCACGCAACTCCTGGAGCTCATTGTCAGAGACGGCGTCCGGATCTCGAGCAAGCAGGTCACTCGCTCTCCGGGTTCTGCGATGGGCGATCGGTTTTTGCCCCGAGTCGGTCGCCGAAAATCGAAATCGCCCCAGCGAACTTGCGAAATGGCGGCCGAACACCATATGAACTTCAATGGGTGTCTCCGGCGGAAGCGGTCGCGCAAACCGGTAAACCGCCGTATGTCGTTCTGCCTGACGTTCATGGACCGACCAGCCGGTTTGAACGTCCCCATCGACCGTCAGTTGAGCCGAACTGGATTTTCCGTAGCGATCTTTGGCGTAACTTTCGGTAGCGGCTGAAACCATGACGGCGCCCGTCGGCGTGGTGACGGTGAGTTCGTTCAGGAAAAAGTCGCCAATGGTCCCTTCATAATACGTGGTCCCCGGTCCGCCCATCGGAAGTCGTGCATCGGGCAGTGCTTCCAGTTGAATCGCCGTGACCGGCCAGGGAACAGGCGGCAGCGAGATCCAGTAGTCGTCGCGTTTCGCCGTGTCGCCACTTGCAAAGACCGAACCGTCAGGTTCGATCTCCAGAATGGGCAGCGTCGACTTCACTTCCGTCGGGGTCAGATCAGTCCAGTCGGCGGCTGTCGCACGTTCCGACTGCAGCCACCTGGAGAAAGCTTCATCCAGCGACGGCACGCGATCTTCATCGTTCTGCGATTCGCCCGTCGGATCCGGCCATGCATCCGCCAGCTGTGCGATCAGCGTGGCAGCTTCCCGTGCGCGAAGCGCCGACTGTTCCGCTGAATCCTCACTCGTTAATCGTAGAGTCGGCTCGTCGGCGTTGTTGAGCAACGCCATGAACCTGTAATACTCACGGTGTGAAATCGGATCGAATTTGTGAGTATGACATTGGGCGCAACCCAGAGTCAGGCCCAGCCAGGTGGTGCCGGTTGTGGCCACACGATCCGTCATGGCGTGAAATCGGAATTCGAGCGGATCGATGCCGCCCTCTTCATTGAGCATGGTATTCCGATGAAAGCCAGTGGCGACGAGCTGTTGCTGAGTCGCGTTGGGCAGCATATCGCCGGCAATCTGTTCGATGGTAAACTGATCGAAGGTCATTCCGCTGTTGAACGCATTGATGACCCAGTCGCGGAAAGGCCAGATGGAGCGGTCACGGTCTTTTTCGTAGCCGTTCGTGTCCGCATAGCGAGCAAGATCCAGCCAGCGTCTGGCCCAGCGTTCACCCCACGCCGGTGAGTGCAACAGATGACTGATCAACGCCTGCCACTGTGCTTCATTCGTCTGTGACCTTTTCGATTCCGTTGGTCCGACCGTCGCGTCCGGCCAGATGCGCTCGACCCATTCATCCGCCTGCTCCAGAGTTGGCGGCAGTCCCGTGAGATCCAAATGCAGCCGCCTGACTAACGTGTACGGATCCGCCTCGGGTGACGGAGTAAGTCCGGCCTTCCGGATACGCTGCCAGGCAAACGCGTCGATCTCATTGCGAGCCCAGTCTGTGTTGCTGTCAGGAACATCTGGTTTCTGAGGCATCACGAAGGCCCAGTGCTGCTGCCACACGGCGCCATCCATTACCCACTGGCGAAGGATCCGCTGCTGTTTGGCTGACAGCGGTTTGTTGGCGGCGGCTGGCGGCATCCGCACATCATCGTCGGTATCCATGATCCGGGATAGAATTGCACTGGCCTGCAAATCGTCACGATCAACGACGGAGTCGAGACCGTGCTTCGTGTCCAGCCGCAGTTCGGCTTCGCGTGCGTCATTATCGGGACCGTGGCACTGAAAACAGTGGTTCGACAGAATCGGACGTACATCGCGGGCGAAATCCAGACTGGTCTCGTCTCCGGAGACCACTGGCCCGGCGAGAATGATGCCTGCGATCGTTACCGGGTAAAATCTGATCCACATCATCTGTCAATTACTCACGTGAGTCAGAACTTCATGCCCATATAAATCGCGTTGCCGTGTCTGATGAGTTCTTTGAATCCCAGCGCGACATAGAATCCGTACGCCGCGTCATTGACATTGCTCATTCCCAGATGGACGCCAGGAGAATCCATGGAACGGAGTCGCGCAATCAGTTCGTCGATCATTTTGCGGCCCATCCCCTGACCTCGCACTCG
Source organism: Planctomycetaceae bacterium (assembly GCA_039831615.1). Lineage (GTDB taxonomy): Bacteria > Planctomycetota > Planctomycetia > Planctomycetales > Planctomycetaceae > S139-18. Next base: position 5,950 of record JBDOMX010000866.1, on the reverse strand, counting down.
CTGCAGAAAATCGATGTGGAGATGAGATGGATATTCTTCGTACGGTTCCGGACAGAAATAGTCGGGCTCATGATACAGATGATGCACCTGCTGGACACGATTCCACGTGGACGGATCGCCCGATGGGTCAGGAAACTGCTCGCAGAGCGGAGGGCGCCATTCCTTCTCATAGCGATCGAAAAAATCGCGGGAGTTGAGTGTCGCCAGCGCGTAGCCGCAGACGCCTTCGTTGTCTTCCAGGATCAGTGCCAGTTCCGGAGAAAATTTGAGATAGGGAGCCACGTAGACTCGCCCAAGTGCATCGGGGTCTTCTTTGTAAAATGGCTCGCCATCTTTGCCACGATCACCGGTTTTCAGGCAAACATAGTTGGCGGCCTGCTCATCACCAGGCCTGTAGTCTCGAATTGCTGCCGTCATGCGTTTGTGTCCAGATGGCTTGCGTGGAATCGTCCCAAAGCATCCATTGTCGTATGTTGTTGAAGTTTCGCGGTGACCCCGCCGCGGCAGGTGTGCGGCAAATGGTGCTCCAGGGCGAATCCTAACGACTCATCTTCCCCGTCTTTACGGCGTGCCAACCATGATTTGAGCAGTCCCATTTCTTCCCGTAACTCCCACACCCGACGGCTCCATGCATAGAACAGATCACGATCCCGAAGTTCCGTCAGGGCGTCAAAGATCCGTGTCACACGCCGATGGTAGTCGAGGAATCGTTCATAGTCATCGCCCCACGAGTCGACGGGCCGCGACATCAGACTGTTGACCAGTTCCAGCAGCTTCACGGCTTCTGCACCGTCTTCAAAGGGAAGATAATAACAGTCCGCCAACAGCAGCAGGTCGTCAGCATCCAGTGTACCACGGACGGACTCGTAGTGTCCGATCCATTCTGAGAGTGCCGTCGCGTAGGCGGCGCGAGGTGCGTAGTTGTCGGGGTCATTCAGGCACGCGGCCATTGTCTTCAGAGGCACGAAGTTGATGGAGAACTCGTTGTTTGGATTGGCCAGCACCCCTTTCACCAGTTTGAGGGTTTCCGCTGGCCTCCCACAGTACGGTCCACAGAACAGACGTCGTAAATCGTAGTCATTCGCATGAAGGTTGTCCCAGATGACGGGTTCGCGGCCGATGCGTGCCGCCAGACTTCGGATGGATTCAGGGCTGATTTCCTGTGAGATGATTTCAGGGCCCGTCCATAAACAATCAATGTCCGGAAGCAGATACTTTCCGATTTCGTCGAGGTACTCATCGCCGCCAAGATTCCAGCGGTCCATGCGGTCGCAGTAGGGTGTGGGACAGAACAACAGACGGCCGTCACTGAACTGATCCCGCAGCCAGCCGAAGGTCGCGTTCGTCACATGACACTGCGCTGCGGCCACTGAATCAAAAGCCTGCAGGTCTGCTTCTGTCATTTTGCCCGGAAGATCGTCAAACAACAGCGCGAAGTGTCGTACACCAACCTCGATCAGCTGACTCATCCGTTGCCTGATGGTGTCCTGTTCAGCTTCATCGGAGAATCGAATATCCAGCCCGGGGCTCAGGCCGTAGATGAATCTCAGGCTGTGTTTGTCGCATGCGGCAATCACTTCCGCCAACTTCGACAACTCATCCTCGGTGTAGCATTCACGCCAGATGGCTCGATGTTTCAGATCGTCTTTGGGGGCATAGAAATAGGTATTCAGTCCCCAGTCGGACATCTGCTGCAACAGGCGCAGTCGCTGAGGTTGAGTCCATGTCTGTCCGTAAAATCCTTCCACCACACCTGCGAGGTAATCCTGATGCACGTTCAGTTATCCGTTCTTCTTTTGTTCGATGACATGGCGAATGACGCGGGCGGCTGATATCACATCAGATTCGCTGCCCAGCAGCACATACTGAGGAATCCAGATGGCGTCCTGACAAACCTGTTCACAGACCGGGCAATTCGTCGATGTGTAGTCGACCCCTTTACCGGCAAGAGGTGAGCGGATCCCGTGAGCGGGACCAAGGTGCGCTTTTTGGAAGACGTCGTTCCTGTAGAGCGGACGATACCAGCCGGCGGAAACCGGCACTCCGGCCGCAGCAACTTCAGCCACGATGACGTCCCGCAACTCACGCAGGTCCTCTTTGAGTCGGAAGATGTACATGTGATAGCTGCGACGCGTCATTCGCGGAGACTCAGCCGGCAACTGGATGCACGAAACATCGCCAAGGATGTCGTTGATCAGTCGAACATTGCGTTCCCGAGTGGCCACCTGCTGCTCAAGACGTTCCAGCTGAACACTCAGGATGACCGCCTGAAATTCCGTGAGTCGCAGATTGCTGCCGAGGAAATCATGATCGTACCATGCCGATCCTGGAGCACGTCCACAGTGAGTAAAACTGCGGCACAGGTCGGCGATTTCGGCATCGTTTGTGACCAGAACTCCGCCTTCGCCGGCCGTGATGTTTTTGGTTTCCTGAAAGCTGAACGTGCCGGCTCGACCGAGTGTTCCGGCGCCTTTCCCGTCCACTTGACTGCCCCACGCATGAGCCGCATCCTCAAGAACCTCAAGGCCATGCTGATCGGCAATTGCATTGAGACGCTCCATGTCGGCGATCAGGCCGGAAACGTGAACAGGAATGATTGCTCTGGTTTTGTCGGTGATCTTTGCCTCGACATCGCCCGGGTCGATGCACAATGTGTCGGGGCAAATGTCGGCAAAGACAGGAATGGCTCCGATCGTGACAACCGCACTGGCGGTGGCGATAAAGCTGTAGCATGGAACGATGACTTCATCGCCTTCCACGACGCCAAGTGCACGCAGCGCCATTTCAATGGCCGTGGTGCCATTGGTACACGTCACAGCATATTTTGCTCCCTGAAAGGCAGCGTATTCGGTTTCGAAACGAGCCACCTTTTCACCAAACCACCACTTGCCGGATCGAAGCACTTCAAGCAGGGCGTTTTCCTCGGATTCATCATGGATCGGCCACGCAGGCCAATGGGCGTGACACAGTGGCAAGGTGGATGACATACGAGAATGGATTTCTCTGCTGATGGGAGGAACGCAATTTCACGTCAGAAAAAATGAGGCGGCGGCAGTGTAAACGGTGGCGGTCAGTTTGTGGAGTTCGTCCCGCAGCTTGCTGGTCCGGTGCAATTCTGTTTGCTAGAGTCCGTCGCTCGACGACTGTCAGGCTGATCCCGGAACTCTTATGACGCCCCTGCCATATATCGATCTTGCCATCATTGGCATCTACATGCTGGGAATATTCCTGCTTGGCTCCTTCTTTGGCAAGTATGTAAAAGGTGCTGGCGACTATTTTGTCGCCGGACGTGCGCTGCCGTTCTGGGCCATCGGCATGTCAATCGTGGTGTCGGACATCGGCGCCACGGATTTCATCGCCACGGCGGGAGCTGGCTATACCTATGGAATTGCGGCGGCGAACTTCGACTGGATCGGTTCGATGCCGGCCATGGTTCTGGCGGCCTTCATTTTTGTGCCCTATTACTGGCGTTCAGGAGTGTACACGATCCCCGAGTTTCTCGGTCGCCGCTACAACGTCGTCGTGCAGGCCGTTCACGGAGCGATTTGGGGCATCTTTCTCATCGTGATGCTGGCCGTCATGCTGTGGCTGACGGCAGACACACTGGCGACCACTCTCGATGCCGATCCCATGATTGCACTTGGCCCTTATGAGTTTCGTATGTGGGTCTGGCTGGTTGTCTTCATCACGGGCATCTACACGTTCTCCGGCGGGTTGACCGCCGTTGTGATGACAGATGTTGTGCAGATGATTGTGATGTTTGTGGGCGGTGGCGCGTTGGTCTCATTAACACTGTGGGAAGTTGGCGGCTGGGGGAGCCTGCAGGAACAGGTTCTGGCGATGGGCCCGGAGTATCAGGATCACTTTACCCTGCTTTTGCCACACGACTCGGCGACGCCGTATCCGTGGACAGGGATTGTGTTTGGGCTGGGCCTCGTCATGGCGACGGGATACATGTGTGGGAATCAGGCCATCGTACAACGAACTCTGGGCGCTCGATCGGAATGGGATGCCAAAGGCGGAATGCTGTTTGCCGGATTTCTCAAGTCATTCATTCCGGTGCTGATCATCCTGCCTGGTCTGACAGCCATTGTGCTGGCGCCCGGGCTCGAAAACGGTGACCAGGCCGTCCCAACCATGATTCGCGATTACCTGCCGCCAGGTCTGCGCGGCCTGATGTTCGCAGCGCTCTTTGCTGCACTGATGTCCAGTGTCGACTCCTATCTGAATTCGGCGTCGACCATCTGGACGACTGACATTTACGGCCGCATTTCTCGTGGAATCACCGGCAGGGAACTGACTTCAGAGCAGGCCCTTAAGGTTGGACGAATCTTCACCGTGGCATTCATCCTGCTCGGAGGATTGTTTGCTCCCGCACTCGCGGGACAAAAAACGATGTACAACTTCATTCAAACCTGCCTGTCCATGTTCCAGGGACCGGTCTTTGCCATTCTGTTACTGGGCATCATGTGGCGGCGCACCAACCAATGGGGCGGAATGGCGGGTTTGCTGTTTGGAGTGACCTTCACCACGATTCTGCACAAAACCGAAGGACTGTTTGCTTCTGAAGATCCGTTTTTGTTCGTCGCCTGGTGGTCGTTTGTATTTTCGATCGTGGTAACAGTCGTCGTGAGTTTGATGACACCCAAAGATCCGGACGAAAAAGTCCGGGGACTGATCTTCGGCCAGGTCATGGATGACGGTGAAGTCCAGCGAGTGCTTGGTGAGCGTATCACCGAAGAAGGATGATCGTCATGGCAAATGCAGGCGGCTTTGGAGACTGGGTGACCAGCACCTTTCACGGCCCATTGTCGAAATTGTTCAACCCGATCGACGTGTGGCTGACTCCCATTCCGGAGATGTGGTGGAAGATTTCCGCAGTCGGGCTGTTTGTTGGCGCAATGGCCTGGGTGTTTTCACTCAATCGCGCGTACGTCGATCTGGATCGGCCCAACCGTCACGTGTGGACGGATCTCCGGGTTTGGACCGTTGTTTCCATGTTACCCCACGTCATCGTATATCTCTGGTTTTAAATCGCTGGTCCCTGCGCTCGTCCCACGACGCCAAATGCGACGAGAATCTGAGAATATTTTATCACCGGAGCGGTCGTGACTTCAGACAACAAGAATTCGAAACGTGATGCCGAAACCAACGTGGCTCTGGGTGCCTTTATCACCGTTCTCGGAATCGCCGTACTTGCAGGAACCTTCTTTGCTCAGACCACACGGGCTTTGACGGTGAACGCCATTGCCGGAGGCATCCTGGTGGCGATCGGTATAGGCTTTTTGGTGTCCGGCAGTCGGGCTTACAAGAAACTGAAGTGACCCTGGAATGAGCCAGCCTGCGGCCGACCTCAACGTCGGGTACCTGCCACCACAACTCACCCGCGATGACGCCATCCGCGTTCTGACCCGCAGTCGATTCAGGATTCTGAGACGGTTCCTCTTCCGCAGATCCGCTGCCCCCGTGATGGCGTCCCGTGTTCACCTGGTATGGATGCCGCACTATCTGATTGACCTTCAGATCAAGTCAAGCAAGGGCACGGCGATTCAGCAGGTCACGCTTGATACGTATGGCGGCGTCTTCGCGCTCTGGAACATCGACGCCCCACCGTCGACCGGACTCCCCGAAGGTGAGATCTTTCCGCCACGCATGGATGTGCAGGCGGGCGTCGGAAAAGCAATTGTCGCGCTGACCAACACCACACTCCACATGCGCGGTCAAAAAGGCAAACCACACGTCATCGGGCATTCGACCATTCAGCTGCTCTATTATCCGTTCTGGGTGTATTACTTTGAGAGAAGACAGGGGCTGCTGGACATGAAAATTGTCGACGGCGCCATGGGCGAACGCCCCGGCAACCAGGTTAAACGGGCGATTTTGGAAGCATTTATCGAGTCATCGCCTGGACCGACAGCGCGACGCCCGTGACCGGAAAGTTCACCTCCCC
>JBDOMX010000917.1:0-10014 GCA_039831615.1 Planctomycetaceae bacterium | reverse complement strand
AAGAAGCCGGACTGTACGACAAGACCATGATTGTGTTTACATCCGACCACGGCATGGCGTTTTCCGGCGGAAAGACGACTGTCTATGAAGGGGGACTCAAAGTGCCGTTTGTCGTTCGCAATCCCTACGAGTCTCTTCGCGGAGTACGTTCGACGGCCATGATCAGCCATATCGACATCACGCCGTCACTGCTGGATTTCGCGGGCGGGCTCGACACTGATCTCAACGGTCCAACAGAGTGGGTTGATCCCGACACATTCTGGCAGGAACGCGGCCAGGCTCTCAAGGAGAATCGCGGACCGCGTGATCAACAGGCGTTTCGCAGTTACCACGGTCGGTCATGGATGCCGATTCTCAGCAATCCCCAGGGTGAACACTGGGAGACAATCTTTGCGTCGCACACGTTTCATGAAATTCAGATGTACTATCCCATGCGGGTGGTGCGCGACACGAACTATAAGCTGATCTGGAACATTGCACACGGCCTGCCGTATCCATTCGCCTCAGACTTATGGGCCGCGTCAAGCTGGCAGGCCCAGTTTCAGAAGGGCCAGGACGCTCCGTACGGCACGAAAACAGTTGGGGAGTACATCAACCGCCCGAGGTTTGAATTGTACGACATCAGGAACGATCCACACGAAACGACCAATCTGGCGGAAGCCACAGATCACGATTCCGTGTTGCGCACGTATCAGATGAAGCTGAAAGACTTTCAGTCGACGATGCACGATCCGTGGATTATGAAGTGGGACTACGAATAACAGCCGTTTCGCTCGACCACACGCAGTACAGGAGCGTGTTCCCGCAAGCCAACCGCACCCTCGATCGTGTTGCCTGAACCGATCGAGTCACTCAGCAAATGCCGTCGACACAACGATCACTTCCTTCGAAAAAACAATCATGCTCCGCTACAGCCTGCTGATGCTCATTACCGCATGTGCGTCTTCTTCTTCATTTGCCACGACAACGTTGCAGGGTTCCCGCCCCAATATCATCCTGATGATCACGGACGATCAGGGATATGGGCCGATTGGCAGACACGGTCATCCCTGGATTCAAACGCCGAGCATGGATGCGATTTTCGATGCCAGCACAAGGTTGACACGTTTTCTTGTCAGTCCCACCTGTGCCCCCACGCGTTCTGCCCTGATGACAGGTCGGCATCCGATGCGGAACGGAGTCACGCATACGATTCTGGAACGAGAACGCATGACGCTGGATGCGGTGATACTCCCACAGGTGTTACAAACGGTCGGCTACACGTCCGGCATCTTCGGCAAATGGCATCTGGGGGATGAAGAACCGTATCAGCCACATCGGCGGGGATTTGACGAAGCGTTCATTCACGGAGCGGGTGGAATCGGTCAGGCGTACGCATGCAGTTGTGCCGATGCGCCTGGCAACAAGTACTTCGATCCTGTCATTCGCCATAACGGCGCGTTCGTAAGAACCAAGGGTTTCTGTACGGATTTATTCTTCAACGCGGCGATGGGCTGGATTGCAGACGTGAAAGACGACGACAAACCGTTCTTCGCTTATATCACGACGAATGCACCGCATGGGCCGTTCATTGCCCCGCCGGAAAGTCGCAAACGCTTCGAAGACATGGGGTTCGAGACAAAGACGGCCGGCTTCTACGGCATGATTGAGAACATTGATGACAATGTTGGTCGTTTGATGAGTCAGCTGGACGAATGGCAACTGCTTGACAACACATTGGTCATTTTCATGTCGGACAACGGAATGACGGGCGGCGGATCCGGACGAATGGGCAAAGTCATCGGCCACGGCGAGGATGGCGAACATCTGTACCCGTACAACGCCCGTCTGAAAGGGCTGAAGGGCAGCAGTGATGAAGGCGGGTGTCGAGTTCCGTTTTTCGTGCGCTGGGACGGTCACATCAAACCTGGCGTCGACATCGATCGAATCGCAGCTCATATCGACTTGCTGCCGACGTTAGCGTCGCTGGCAGGTGCAACATTGCCCAAAGACCAGGTGGAGGGTCGCGACCTGCTGCCGTTAATCGAACGCTCCGACCGCGACTGGAGCGACCGTTATCTGTACACGCACAAAGGGCGCTGGAAAACCGGGGCCAACCCGGATGACCATCAGTGGAACGGCTTCGCAGTCCGGAACCAGCAGTACCGATTTGTGGACAACAGCTCGCTGTATGACATGGAAAAAGATCCGTCTCAGCAAAACAATATCCTCAAAGATCATCCGCAGATCGTTGAACACATGCGAGCCGTGTATGATACATGGTGGCACGAGACCCGGCCTTTGATGGTCAATGAATCGGCTCCCATGTCACCGGTCCGTCCCTTTCATGTGTTGTTCGAAAAGCAGATGAAAAGCGGCGGAATTCCCGACTGGCAGGAGCCTGAATGACAGGCATTGCCGCTCCGGTCCTGCTGGCAGCAGAAACATGTGACCACGATCTTCTCGAAACGAAAGCGGAACGGAATGCAAACGGACAACGTCTTTCAGATGGCCGCCTCAAACATTCGTTTTGGTGCCGGGTGTACGGCCGAGATCGGTATGGATCTGCGGGACATGTCAGCCAGACGCACGATGGTTCTGATGGATCCTAATCTGCGATCGTTGTCTGTTGCAGAAGTTGTCATTGATTCACTCAAACGGCAGGCGGTTGATTTTGTCCTGTATGATGAAGTCTCAGTCGAACCAACAGACGCCAGTTTTCAGCATGCCGCCTCTGTGGCCGCTGACGGAGACTTCGACGCCTTCGTGGCCGTGGGCGGTGGCAGCACGATCGATACCGCAAAGGCCGCCAATCTCTATTCGACCTGGCCGGCAGATTTCCTGCATTACGTCAATGCACCCATCGGCGACGGTCAACCGGTTCCAGCTCCGCTCAAACCACTCATCGCTGTTCCAACAACAGCGGGCACTGGCAGCGAAACCACGGGCGTCGCGATCTTTGACTACGTGGAGAAAAAGGCGAAAACCGGAATTGCTCACCGCTACCTGAAACCGACGCTGGGCATGATCGATTCTGACAACACAAAGACACTTCCCGCTGCGGTGGCAGCAGCCAGCGGACTGGATGTTTTGAGCCATGCACTGGAGTCCTACACCGCCTTGCCGTATGTCGAACGTCCGAAGCCGGAGGGACCTTTGCTGCGACCTGCTTATCAGGGTTCTAATCCCATCAGTGACCTCTGGTCCCTGCATGCCCTGCAACTGATGTCCGAATTCCTGCCACGAGCGTTTGCGGATCCGACAGATGATGAAGCGCGAGCGAACATGCTGCTGGCCGCTGCAATCGCCGGGATCGGATTTGGAAACGCAGGAGTTCATCTTCCGCACGGCATGTCCTATCCGGTCGCCGGCATGGTGAAGAGTTTTCAAGCCGATGGTTTCGATGTCGATCATCCGCTCATTCCACACGGCATGTCAGTCATCCTGAACACGCCGGCCGTCGTACGTTTCACCGCTCAGGCGTGTCCACAACGGCATTTGCAGGCGGCCGCAGCTCTCGGAGCGGACATTGCCGGTGTTTCGCCGGAAGATGCAGGCGAAGTGCTTGCGGAGCGTGTGATCCATTTCATGAAACTCATGCACATGCCCAACGGACTGCGAAGCGTTGGATATACGGAAGACGACATCCCCGCACTGGTTGGCGGGACATTGCCTCAGCACCGAGTGACAAAGCTTTCCCCTCGTCCGGCAGACGAAGACGATCTGACGTCTCTGTTTCACCAGTCCATGTCAGTCTGGTAATCGGTTGTGACCGACCAAAGGACCATTTTTGACGTGCCGATAGCGTGGCATTGGTCAATTGAAGATCAATCGCCGACCAGCTGATGGGTAATGGTTTGTCAGGAACAAAGATGAGGATTCGCCCGTAGCTGGAGTCGCCAGACTTCAGGGAACGACCGAGCATTCCTATTTCCTGCGAATCCGGCTACCCTCAACTTGAGCTTTGACGGACCAGTTGTCATCCGAACGCTCAAGTCCCGCGAAATCAAGGAATTTCGAGCTGTTTGCAGCAGGCGATCGCTCGTCCGGGCTCGTGGGAGCAATTTTTCACTGGCTCTTTCGCCTCCCTCGCGGCCACGAGTCCCCGTCATTCGCGGTCGACGTACTTTGTCGATCTGGAATCCAGCTCCATTCGTTTTGTTGACTCAGCGGCCTGGGTTCATCAGGATAAGCTCAGGGGAAAACTTGGGCCGTGATTCAATTTATGGCACATTGACCCTTAGGGCGTGCATCGGCCTCATCGAGGGCGAGATTGCCACGCTCTACCTTCCACTTCGCCTACCGGGTTGCCGTGCAATTGTTTCCACGCGTATTGGTCCTTGCCGTCGGTGTCTGCCTCGTCACAGCGAGGTGGGCCATGGGACAGCCTTCCCTTTCGAGCGTCGCTCCACGGGGCCTGGTTCCAGGTCAGGCCACTCAAGTCTCTGTCACCGGAACGAACCTCTCAACGCCGCTGCATCTCTGGTCGCCAACCGAGATCGCGATCACCGATCTTCAGGTTGCAGAAGACGGCAAGTCGTTGACATGCAGTATGACCGCGGATTCCGGCTGCCCGATTCATGTCATGGGACTCATCGCTGCCAATGCTACGGGAGTGTCCGATCCGATTCTGTTGATGGTCGATGATCTTGGATCGACGGCGGACAACGGATCGAACCATTCGGTCGCAGAGGCTCAGGAAGTGGCGCCCGCCATCGCCATCGACGGAACGTTTGACGGACCGAAATCCGATTTCTATCGAGTCAGGCTCACGGCCGGTCAGCGAATTTCCGCTGAGGTCCTGTCGCAACGACTCGCGTCGTCACTGGATCCCATCGTGCGGCTGCTGGATGCCCAGGGGCACGAGCTGGCGATCGCCGATGACAGCCCCGGAATCGGAGCGGATTGCCGACTCCCGTTCCAGGCCGCTGCGGAGGGGGACTACCTGATCGAGGTGCGTGATAATCGGTACCGCGCAGGCGGCGCCTATCGTCTGCGGATCGGCGACTTTCCCGCCTTCACATCGTCCTATCCATTGGGAGCAAGACTGGGGGCGACAACAAAGTTTCTGTTTACCGGCCAACCGTCGAACGAAGCTCTGTCATTGATTAAACGACTTCCGGTCACGCTCGCCGGCGACCAATTAGCGATCAGTGTGAAGAGCGACGAAGGTGTCGCTTCAGCGATGGCACAGATTGCCGTCAGCGAACTTCCCGAACACGTCGAAGCTGAACCGAACGATCAGCCCGAAGATGCTGTGTCCGTGACGGTTCCCTGTGCCTTCAGCGGAGTTCTCAACTCGGAAAACGACCAGGACTACTTCGAGTTTGCCCTGGCACAGGGGCAGAGAATCGATTGTGTCGCTGAAAGTCGCCGATACGGCTCGCCGGCACTCGCATTCATGCAGCTGTTTGATGAGAAGGGCCAGTCCGTCGCCCAAACATCAGTCAACGATGCGGATGATTCTCAGCTCAGCTACACGGCGCCGATCGACGGCGTCTTTCGACTGGCCATTCGTGATCTGATCCACCGCGGTGGTGAAGCCTTTGCATACCGCGTGACGGCCCGTTCAGGTCCCGACTTTTCGCTGACACTCAAGCAGGCGGACAAAACGACTGTCAAGTATCCCGTTTCACGAGACGATCGTGCCATCGCCCTGACCGTGAGCGTACAACGTCGAGGTTACACAGGGCCGATCCGATTGCTGACTGAGGAGCCGCATCCAGCGCTGAAGCTGTACAATCAGATAATTCCCGACGGCAAGGACGAGGTGCGCATGTATGCCGTTCTTCCGGCGGGCACGGAGGAGGGTGAATTCTTACCATTACGTTTTGTCGGAGTTGCTGAAATCGATGGTCGAGAAATTCGACGGTCCGTTGCGACAGAAGCCACGGTGAGGTCGACGATTCCGCAACTCGCCTACCCCTACCCATGGCAGAACGGACTGTTCACCGTGGGCGTCACGGGCGCGGCAGAACCGTTCTTCGCGCTGACCGGTGAAGCGAAAGAGCATTCGATCACTCGCGGAGGGCAGCTGCAGCTACCCTTGAAGCTGGAACGTAAAGACGCGGAATTCAAGGCCAACGTGACGGTGTTTGCTGAACAATTGCCCGACAGCTGTCGGGCCGAGGTGAAAGCTGATAAGGATGACTATACGGTCACCGTGAGCTGTGGGGAGGATGCGCCGGAAAACAGTGCATCGCTGCGACTGGTCGCAATTGGTGAACACGGCGGTCGAACTCAGACATTTGTCCACGATGTTGTATTGAAGATTGTCGTGCCCGAATCACCGACGGAAGCGAAGGATTCAGCTCAAAACGCTGACTAAAAGGATAAGTCCATGGAACACTTCAGACTGCAGCGTACTACGCTGATTCGTGGCCGCGTCGGACGTACCAGAGCCCGTCATCCATTGGCCCCGCGAGCCAGGACCCGCCACGATTTTTCGAAAACGTCTCTAAATCATCGGTTTCTGGCGGCGGCAGTCGCGGTTGGCCTGACACTCGCGAGCGGACTGAGTCGTGCCGATGCACCGCAGGCAGGCGACGCCGGAGCACTTCTGCCTGTCGACATTGGATCTCCTGAGCGTCTGGAGATCTCCCCTGCAGAATTCAAGTTGTCAGGCCCCCGACAAAAACTGCAGTTGATTGTGACGGGGTACTACGCAGATGGTCGTGTTCAGGATCTGACCCGCGCCGCCCGGTTTTCCACGACTGATGTGAACATTGCGGTCTGCAACGCGGGGGTCGTCCTGCCAAAAGCTGATGGGGTCGCTTCGATCATCGTGCATGCCGGGGAAATCGAGGCCGAAGCACGGATCGATGTGACCGGCCAAAACGTACCGCAGCCCGTTTCGTTTCACTACGGCACCCTTGTCGCGTTGTCGAAGCAGGGCTGCAACTCGGGAGCATGCCATGGATCACCCAGTGGAAAGGGCGGCTTTCGAATGTCGTTGCGTGCGTTCGATGCAAAGCTGGACGAGTATACGCTCCTGAGAGAGGAATTTGGCCGGCGCACGGATTCGCTGGATCCCGAGAACAGCCTGCTGCTGCTGAAACCGCTCATGAAAGCATCGCACGGCGGTGGACTGAAACTGCATACCGATGATCCGGCTTATGCAATCCTCCGCGACTGGATCTCCGAAGGTTGCAGGATGGATCCGCAGGACGCGCCCACCTGTGTCAGCATCAAGCTGCTGCCAGGCAGGAATCGCGTTCTGATGCGCCCCGCACATACACAGCAGATGTGTGTGCTGGCTGAGTTCTCCGACGGAACGGTGCGCGACGTCACCGAATTAGCTGTCTACACGACATCCGATACGGAAGTGGCCGACGTGACCCGGGGAGGGCTGGTCATTGGTCTGGACCGTGGAGAAGCGGCCGTCATTGTGCGGTACCTTGAATTTATCGAATCCGCAATCCTGACATTCGTCAAGGAGATTGATGGATACGAATGGCGCGAACAACCGGTCAATAATTACGTCGATAGCCTGGTACACGAAAAGCTCCAAAAACTCAGATATCTCCCGTCAGAGCTGTGTACGGACGAGGAGTTTCTGCGGCGACTTTCACTGGATATCGTGGGCAGTCTGCCGTCGATCGAACAGACCGAAGAGTTTCTCAATGATCCCGCCAGTGACAAACGAGCGAAGCTTGCGGACCGACTGTTGCAGCAACCGGACTATGGAAAATTCTGGGCGCTCAAATGGGGTGATCTGCTGCGATTGACGAAGGGGCAGGTCGGCGAGGACGGTGTTCACAAATATCATCGCTGGATCGAACGAGCAGTCAGCACCAACATGCCGTACAACGAGTTTGCGCAACACCTGTTGACGGCATCCGGAAGCACTCTGGAAAACCCGCCTGCGAATTTCTTTCGCACCGCAAAAGACATGAACGACTGCGTCGAAACCATTTCTCAGATCTTTCTCGGTGCCAGACTCCAGTGCGCGAAGTGTCACAACCACCCGTTCGAACGCTGGACTCAGGACAACTACTACGGGATGGGTGCCTTCTTCAATCGAGTGCAACGGAAGAAAACCCGTCGCACGGACGAACTCTTTGTCTGGTCGGCACCCAGCGGTGACGTCACCCAGCCTCGAACCGGCAAAAAAATGAACCCCTGGGTCCCGGTGGTGGGCAATCTCGACGAGCTCAATGATATTGACCGCAGAACGTCATTTGCCGACTGGTTGACGTCTAAAAACAATCCGTACTTCGCAAGAATCGAAGTGAATCGGATTTGGAGCCATCTGCTTGGGAAAGGCATCGTGGATCCGGTCGACGACTTCCGCGAATCGAATCCTCCGTCCAATGCCCCGCTGCTGGATGCGCTCGCTGACGATTTCATCGAGCATGGTTTCGACCGCATACACGTGATTCGCACGATTGTCAACAGCCGAACCTATCAGATGAGTCATCGTCCCAACGACTTTAATCGAGATGACACCAAGTACTTTTCACATTACTGGCCACGGTTGCTGAGCGCTGAACAAATGCTGGACGCCATCTGCCATGTGACGGGCGTTGCCGAAACCTTTGCCTCATTACCAGCTGGCATGAAGGCGACTCACCTGCCGGCCCCCGACCTCGTTAATCACGAGTTCCTGAAGGTCTTCGGACAGCCGGAACGCCAGACCGTGTGTCAGTGCGAACGCACCACCGAATCCAATCTGGGAATGGCCATTCAGTTTTTGAACGGGCCGTTGATTCATAACAAAGTCCGAGATGGTGCAAACCGATTCAGGTCGCTGATCAGTTCCGGAAAATCGGATGAAGAGATTATCTCTGCACTCAATCTGGCCGCCTTGTCACGCCCGCCCACTGACGAAGAAATGGGCGCGAAGATCCAGCACATGGCCAGCAAACAGGAGCAGCTTGAAGAAGAAAACGTCCGACTCAAGGCTGAGATTGAAGTGGCCGGCCAAAAACGCGATGAGCTGACGGCAGCCTTGCGAGAAAAAGTCTTTGACACGCGTTTGCTGACCGTGCCAGAGGCCATTCGTGTGGACGTGAAGGCGGCCCTGACTGCGGCTGAAGAATCACGCAACGATGTGCAGGTTTACCTCGCGAGCAAATTCAGTTCGCTTCGGGACGTGACTGATGAGCAGCTTCTGAAAGAACTCCCGGAAGCCGACCAAAAGCAGCTCACGGAAACCGAGACAAGCTTTGCCAAGCTGAAGGATTCCGTGATGTCGCCCGAGGACATCCGTTTGGTTGGATTGGAAGATATCTGCTGGGTCCTGTTGAATCGTAACGAGTTCCTTTTTAACCACTAATGAAGGCCCGGCGTGGAAAGAATCATCACCGCAGGCTTAACGTTGGTCCTCTTCGGAAATGCGGCGCCAGCGGTGCCTGCTGACGACGCACCAACAGAACCTGTGAGCTTCTCGACGAGTATTGCTCCCCTGCTGCTTGAAAACTGCCAGGGCTGTCATGGCGCAAAGAAAGCCGAAGGAAGTTATCGCGTTGATTCCTTCGAGCATTCGATGGGGGAGGGTGATTCCGGAGGCATCGGGTTTGTCGCCGGAAGCCTCGACGACAGCGAAGCGTTTCGCAGAATTCTGTCGGACGATGTGGAAGAACGGATGCCTTTGGAACGCGATCCGCTTTCGGAGCAGCAAATCGAACTGTTGCGGAGATGGATCAACGAAGGCGCAAAGTTCGACCGTGACGATCCACAGGCGAGCCTCTTCGACGTCGTTTCCAGATCCGATCAGCCCGCTCCACCAGATTCGTACAAACATGGAATTCCCGTCGCGGCCCTGCAGTTTAACCACGATGGGACGCAGCTTTACGCCGGCGGATACCATGAGATCACGGTCTGGAATACGAGTGACGGAGCGTTAGCGCGACGCATCAGGAACATTGGACAACGTACTTCGGGACTGGACCTTTCTCCGGACGGTGCGCTGCTGGTCGTCGGCGATGGTTCACCGGGCCGCAGCGGCTCTGTTCGATTGATCGACACCGCCACCGGGCAACTGCGACAGGTGCTTGGTACCGCCGGAGACCTCGTTCTGGATGTCTGCTTTAG
>JBDOMX010000369.1:0-2320 GCA_039831615.1 Planctomycetaceae bacterium | reverse complement strand
ATAGGAGACTTTTTGCAGATCGCTGACACGACTTGCCGGACCAGCCTCGTTGATGGATACGGCATAATTCAAGTTGCGGGCGGGGCGACTGACTTGAATGATCAGAGTTTGTGTGTCTCCATAAAACGCGAGGTCATTCACGGCCATTGCTGTTGTGGAATCCACTTCGACCGGCACAGACTCCGTCGATTCGGCATCAGCGTCTTCGCTGTCTTCGGATTCCGATTCCTCTTCATCGGGCGGCACAAAAACAACGGATCTCAAGTCTTGTGCGATCTGTTTCAGGATGGCGCGCGCCAGTTGAGAACGCTTCATTTCTTCGCGACCGGTGTCTTGAGATCGCCAGTAAAGATCGAGTGACCCGTAGATTGCACCGAGCAGGACTGTGGTCAACGCCATGGAGATCAGGATCTCCAACAGCGTGAAGCCTGACGGCGCTGATCGTGATTTGTTGGCATGCATCATCATGGATTCTCACTCTGCCTCTTCATCGGCTGCGGCCTCTTCGGCGGCGGAGTCCAGGTACAGTTGAGGATCTCGTATCAAGCGTTGAATCGCGTACTCGGCATTCACGTCACCGGTCACAGAATTCTCGTGAGTCACTCGAACTTCGATGCTGAGCAGGTCGACGTGAGGGCTTTCCAAGAACTCGACCGACCAGTTCCACAGAGGGTCATCCTCAAACGTGGCCTCTTCTGTAGCTTGCAGTGTTTCGAACCCAGCGACCAGTTCTGAGAGCTTGGACTCGCAACGCAAGACAGCTTGCGTCTGCAATTGTGCTCGGGTGGCGGCGCGGCTGCCGGTATAGATCAGTTGCCCCAGCCCGACCAGCGAGCCCAGAAAGATCGCCAGCGAGACCAGGACCTCGAGCAGAGTCAGTCCACGGCGATCAGGAATACGCCTGCGACCGAGATCGACAGATACACCAGGTTTGACGTTCATTGCTCGATCTCCTGTAATTTGGAAATCGAGACGACGCCCGTCAGGCCGCGCATTGTGAAGACAACTCTCTTGTTGGTCGTGTTGTCCATTAATTCGAACGCGGCGTCCGAGGCCGAGCCGTCGGCGCGGATCAGGATGGCTTCGGACCAGATGGTCTTGCTCAGCTCGTACAAATCGGGCAGACCGGTCAACCATTCTTCATCCAGCGGCTGTCCGGCCTCGAGCTCGCCACCCCAAGCTTGAAACACCATGTCTTCGGGCAATTCACCGGCAACGCGCCAGACCGTCACGGTTTGGGTTGTTGCACTGGCAGGATTCGACCCTCCCGTCGGGCTGGCCAGTGGCAGTTCATAAGGGATGACGAGAAAGCGTCGACCGAACGGTTCGTACCGGAACTGGTAGGTCAATCCGTCTCCGATCGCGCGCACTCGGCTTTTGGACATCGTGGATTGCACGGTTTTGGCGGCAGTCTGCAGATCCTGGTTGGCCATCAGCCGGCCGACCGAGGGAAACGTCATGGAAACGAACAGCATCAATATCGCCAGCGCCACGAGCATCTCCAACAATGTGAAGCCTCGGCGTTCTACGGTTGATGTTGTGCGTCTGCGGAACATGTGGAAATCCCATCCGAGGAGTCTCAGATCTGCATCATGAATTCATCCCAGTTGTTGATATCGTCGCCACTGCCGTTGTCGTCGGTCTTGTTGGGGCCGTATGACCAGATGGCGGGTTTGATCATGTTTTGAGCCTTGGAGTTGGGATACTCATAGTGCATCAGTTCTCCCCAGGCATCGACGGGCATCCGTTCGAGTAACGCTTCGGTCAGGCGGCCGGTGCGTAGATCTTCTTCCGGTTCGACCAAGGTCAGCATGATGTCGTCGCCGCCGGGGGGGTATTCGCCTTGATGATCGACCGAGTACAATTTGAGGGCGTTTTCCAGGCCGGCGATACTGGCCTTGGTGGCTTCGATGTTGGCTTTCTTCTGCCGGCCGAGCAGGTTGGGCACGACCATAGCCGCGATGACGAGAATGATGGCCAGTACGATGAGCATTTCGAGCAGTGTGAAACCCGATCTCCGTTTGTTCTTGAGTGTCTGAATTTGCATGTCTTGTTCCTCGGCCTGTTTCTGTGGGTGAAGATCAGTTGGTGCAGCACCAACCGGGTGATGGCTCCAAATCGAAATGGGTTAGAATATGCCCGACATCTGCAAGACTGGTAGCAGCAGGGCCGCGATCACAAATACGACGAGAGCTGCCATGATCAGAAGCATGATCGGCTCCAAGAGACGTACGAAGAGCTCCAGACGCCGGTTGGTTCGACGTTCGAGGTTATCTGCGATGTCGATCAGCACCTGTTCCAGGTTGTTGGCCTCTTCGCC
>JBDOMX010001226.1:909-2323 GCA_039831615.1 Planctomycetaceae bacterium | reverse complement strand
GCTGGGTCTGACTGCGAAGCAGCTTCGGTCGATGACGGCGGCCTATCCAAGTGTTGGATCGGATTTGGGGTCGCTACTTTGAATCCCGACAAAACAATCCCACTGTTCGTCAGATCAGATTGTTTGGCGAAAGCATTTTTTGGTAAACCAACCATTGGGCCAGAACTCGTGGAGGTCGGCTTAGTCCCGCGTCTTGCTTGTTCGTGCGCTTTGCAGCGAATGAAACGCGTCCCGTTGAGCAGCAATTCGTGCGCGACGCAGCTTTGGGCCCAGACCGTCAAGCGCGCGCAGGCAGTTGGAGAAACGCAGAACAGGCGGCTGCATGAGCGCGTACATTAGACTACCGACCAATGCGCCGGTTGCGGTCAATTTGCGCTTGATAGTCCGGCGCAGTGCCGGTGTTCTGGCTGGCGGCGCCTTGCGTGGCATTCGCTGGTTGTGGTTGCGCGTAGCTGCCGCGAACCGGCATTTGAGCGATGCCCAACATCGCCCTCGAACGTAGAGCCGCATATTCCGCGCCGGTTGCAGAGCCCACGAGGTAGCGGTTTTGGGCCTGTTGCGATCCGAAGGCCGCACGTCCAAAGGCATACGCCCCACCAAATCCTCCAGAGATTGCCGGCATCATGATGTTGCCGGACACCGCACGCACGATGAACGGTGTGGCGATGATGAATCCCTTGGCCATAAGGACCATCATAAAGAAGGGGAGTAGTGCACCGATGTTCGGTGCGCCTTCTGGATCTCCCAACTCAGTGATCAGGGAGCCGGAAATGCCAGTGATGGTGGAGAACACCCCAGCAATGATGATCGGAGACATCGCGAAAGATACGACCGCCGAAAGCCACCGTGCGAAATAATCTTTCGTCACCTCGAAAAGCGTCAGAAAGATCATGATCGGTGCGAGACCCAGCAGGAGCGCGATCATCAAGCGCGACGCAACCATGAGAAACGCAGCGAGGGCCCCGAGGAGCGAAAGAAGGAAGACGCCAAGATTGGACAGAATTGCTCCGGCCATCCAATTCAATTCTTCACCTGCAGCGTTCAGGTAATCGCCAAAGTCGGCGATCATGTTATCGAATTCTTCTGCATAGGTACCCGAAGGGCCCGGAGTGCCACCACCCACTGCAGCGATGAGCGATCCGGCGATGCTGTCTATTCCGTTGAGAATGGCAGCGGAAAGAGCGTTAAACTGCGTCCAGTTCTGTGCGAAAATCCCTATGAGCACGAATTTGACACCTAGCCAGAACGCTGTTCTTCCATCCATCGCCCGATACTGAAAGACCATGTTTACTACCACGAGGATCAAGACAAGCGTTGCTCCGAGGGTCGTAAGTGTTCCAACTGTAGCGGCAACAGCCCCAAATTGCGTTTCGGCTGCATCGTCAAGAAATCCTTGGGCATCGTCTACGATCCA
>JBDOMX010001226.1:0-899 GCA_039831615.1 Planctomycetaceae bacterium | reverse complement strand
TGCGCCCGATACTCGTTTCTGGCGTCCCGGAGACCGTTTCGGTCGGCGCCTAGGTGGTTGTCGTTGAATAATTGGATCGAACTATCCCAATCGGGAAACCGGGTCTCACAGGAGCATTCTCCAGCATCAATTACTCTCCGATAGCTTTCTGCCCGGTAGATCATTTGGATCACTGCGCCTCGGAAGGCATCACGAGACGGAAGGTTGTCTATCCACTCAGGTTGCAGCGGCCGTTCCTGACAGACGTCAAAACTCTGATTCGTTGTTGGAACCAACTCTTGCGGTGTTGCGAGCGTTGGTACCAGCACGATAGCGGCGATAAGAACAGGCATAAGTTTTCTCATGCGCTTTTCTCCAATGACTTTTGGTATTCCTCTTCGGAAATCTCATACTGTAACAGCACCGTGTAAATCGGCTGCATGCCTTGCAGATGTGTCATTGAGACGACTTGCCAACCTTCCAGGGTATAGGAGGCAATCACGTCTTCCATCTCCCGATAGTCATTCTTTTTTGTCGGTGAGAAAGTCAGGATTTTTGGCGAGTAGCGTTTCATTTGTCTGCCTCCTCTCGCAATTCGGTTCCGGGTAAATAGAACTCCGTGATCCCGCGTTGTCCGTCTTCCCGGCCCGCCTGGATGATCACGTCGATGGAGCTTTCAATGTAGTCTATCATATCGCGGTAAGGGATCGGGACTTCGGTCTTGAGGGCTGCGATGGCCAGGCGCTGGACCGCCAATTGGGGCGTTTCCGCGTGCAGCGTGGTCATAGAGCCGCCGTGGCCTGTGTTGATCGCTTCAAGGAACGTCATTGCCTCTTTGCCGCGGACCTCGCCCAAGATGATGCGATCCGGGCGCATCCGCAGGGTTGCAGTCAGCAGGACATCGGCGGTTTGGTTTGTCG
>JBDOMX010000457.1:0-2325 GCA_039831615.1 Planctomycetaceae bacterium | reverse complement strand
AGAGTCGCACAGCAGAGCCTCTTAATACGTCGGCAGACCGCCGCTAAATGACTCGACCTCGTGCCGCCGATCAGGTTCGAAAGCAGTTCCGGCCTGTGCAGCGTTCATCTCTGACGCCAAATTGCTGAGAAACCGCTCGCGCCGTTTGATCGGTTCATCCGGAAGCTCGCTGGCTGGCAGGGACGATTGGCGGTTCCGCGACGCGTCGTGTCGGCCAAAACGTCAAAAGCAATCGTTGCCGCGGATCCCGTTTGGCGCTAAGATCGGCGGCTTCTTGTCACAGGATTCATTGCACGGTGCGGGCCCGGATTCCATGAAAATTCGAAAAGCTGTGATCACTGCAGCGGGAGAACATCATTCGAACCTTCCTCTTCAAAGCGTGGTAGATCGAGAGGGTCGACCCGGCACCGCACTCCATCGAACGCTTGATGAAGTGGTCGAAGCCGGGATCGATCAGATCGCTGTTGTCGTCCGACCAGGCCAGGCGGATCGGTACCTGTCCGCGGCAGGGTCGCATGCATCGCGCCTCGTGTTTTTTGAACAGGACAATCCTCGCGGTTATGGCGATGCCATCCTGCGCGCGACAGAGTTCAGCAATAACGAACCGATTCTTCATTTGGTGTCCGATCACCTCTACGTCAGCGCGGGTCAACAAAGTTGTGCGGCTCAGTTGTGCGAGGTGGCCGCGGCGCACGAGTGTTCGATTTCTGCCATCCAGCCGACTCGTGAAAACGAGATTATTTATTTTGGAACGGTTGGTGGTCGTCCGGTCGCTCAGCAGGATCGACTCTATGAAGTCACTACCGTCGTGGAAAAGCCAACGCCCACGGTTGCTGAGCAGGAATTGATCGTGGCCGGGCAGCGATCCGGACATTATCTGTGTCTGTTTGGCATGCATGTGTTTACGCCCGCGCTGCTGCGAATTCTGGAATCGAATCTGCTGGCGGCAACTGACGGTCAATCAATCGACCTCTCAACGTCACTGAATGAGTTGGCTCAGGCGGAGCGTTATCTTGCGTTCGAAGTGGCCGGATCACGATTCAACATCGGTTACAAGTACGGACTCATGCTGGCGCAACTGGCCATTTCACTGGGCGGCGTGGATCGAGATGTGATATTGACGGAGCTCGTTGGGTTAATGGCTCACAAGTGAGTTTTTCAGGACCTCGCTGACAGACGCTGATCAGGAGCTGATGGTTTTGTCTTCGTGGCCCGATCATCAATGACATTCGGCGTCGGTTGTCACCTGCAACGTGGAACGTCCCGATACCGCCCGGACCCGGGGAAACCAACGGTCCGGAATGTCCATGCGAAGATTCGAATCAACGGCTGACAGAAATTCAATATGACTCAATTCCTGCACGTCATCACGTCTGCTGATCCGGATGTTCGTAACACTTCACTGGACTCGCTTTGTGCCGGGCTCTCAGACCAGCAACTCCTGACGGGCTGCCAGGAACTCGATCAATTCCGCCGACGCTGTGAAAACCTCTACGAACGCGTTCGGGCTTTGTTTTTTCTGTATGCGATTTATCGCTTTCATCTCCCGGCCCGACTGGAAGGTCGTGAAACAGGACATATTCCGTTCACCGGCTACGAACAGATGCTCAATCGCCGCTATCCGGAAGCGATTGATACCTTTCTGGCCGGACAGCAGACGGATGGCCCGACCGTGACGCTGACCAGCGCCATTGCCGAGGCGTATCATCGCCTGGCATTTCAGACGCTGGCTGACCAGGTGCGTCGAAGTGTGAGAACCGTTCGTGGCAATCAATGGATGTTTCGCAGCGGACACCCGGCAGATGTCCCTTTGAGAATTCGTCCCGAGTTGCTGCAGATCGACTCCGGGAGAGACTGCTTTCCAGTGCTGCGGGAACGCACGGCCGTTCGTATGGATTTCAGTCACGGTGGCTGGAGCGACATTTTCTTTCTGGGAATGGATTTTCAGGAAGGAGCGAGGGTCATCAATGCCAGCGTCAATCTTGCGGTTCGCGGGCGTCATACCGTCCCGGAACCTCCGATTGATTGCAGTTTGCGAGTGATCGATGAGCCACTGCTCAGGCTGGTCAGTATTGACCTCGACTCCAAAGTAGATATTCATGAGGTGAATGAAGTCTTCGATTTCGGCCGTGATTATCTGGGACTGCTGAAAGCGGCCGTCATCGCGTCCGGTTTGATTCCGCCGGGGATGGAAGGCGGCGGTGCAGGTGTCTCAGACCTGTTCGCGCGGATGATTGGACCGGGAATGGGGCTGGAAGTGGTGAGCCGCGTCAATGATATCCCCAAGGGATCGCGACTTGCCGTCAGTACCAATCTGCTTGGTTC
>JBDOMX010000537.1:0-10073 GCA_039831615.1 Planctomycetaceae bacterium | reverse complement strand
CTGCTGAATGCCCAGGAGGATGCGTCAGCAGCGGCGCTCAATCTCCTGCAAGAATCTCTGTCAGTTGTCCCGCACGACCACGAGGCCGTGATCAGAATCGCCAGGATCAGTTGTTCAGAACTGGCGGCGGCAGACGAGGCAGATGCTCTCCTGATTAAGATCCTCGCCGAGGGATCGTTCAACGCAGGTGTCTACCGGCTGGTAGGGACCGAAGCCCTTCTGAGAAACCAGTTTGAGAAAGCCTCCCGAAATCTTGAAACCGCGAATCGCCTTGAGCCGAACAATGCGATGGTCTTGAACAATCTTGCGCTGGCCAATCTTCGGGGACCGGACCCTAACTACGATTATGCATTGACGTTGGTAAAGTCAGCCCTGGATTTGACACCTGATCACCCGGATGCCCTGGGCACCAGTGCTGAGATTTACCTCGCGATGGAACGCTGGGAGGAAGCGGATCGTGACCTGCAAAGGGCTTTGCCGAAGCGGCAGTCGAATGAGAATCTTCGTCAAATGCTGGTGATGGTCAACGAGAAGCTGGGCAACCAGCAACTGGCCGACGAGCACAGGGATATTTTGGCTAAATTGCAGGCTCAAAACAGGTGATACGGTCTGCAGGTCCGTCGATGATCAACTCGCGAATGGATCATCCGGTGGCCCGACCTGATCGCCGGGGCTGCCAGGTCCTTTGATGCCGCCGTTTGTGTGCATGGTGGCCACCCCGATCGTCTGAAGTGGCATCGACGGAATGAAAGCGGCTGCCGCATGGTGTCGATGCGGGGTGCTCTGTGTCCGAAGATCACGGAGCGACAGGATCAGCCTGCAGGTGCTGTACCCACGCCGGTGGAGTATTGAAAAGCACTCGATCGCACTTCACCCGGTGTTGAGCGATATACGACTCCACGATGTCGTGGATCTCTCGAATATTTCGTCCCCCCGCACCAGGCGAGATCGTTTTTCGAATGGGCCGAATGTACATGTACTCAAAGTAGCTGAGCATGCCGCCGGGTTTGAGGAGTCGAAAGTAGACCTCCATGATTTCGGCCACCAACTGCGGGGGGAAATTGTTCAGCGGCAACCCCGAGATGATATAGTCGTAGCTGCCGTCGGTTTCGAAGTCCTGCAACGGAACTTCATGGATCGTCGACAGATCTCGAACAGCCTGCCACCGATCCTCTGATTCGAATCGGTGATTGAGCACGTCCACAAACGACTCATTCAATTCCACCAGATCGAACACGTCCCCCGTCTGAAGTCGTCGAACAATCTCATTGGTGAAGGCCCCGGTCCCCGGACCGCATTCAAGGACTCGCACCGGCTGATCGGTTCGAGCCGCCAGAAAACGTGTGATGGCCTTTGCCAAAAAGCGACTGCTGGCAATCAGCGAGCCGGTAGTTTCGAACTGCTTCCCGAATTGACCCAGAAAGACCATCTGATTGCGAAGTGAATTCAGCATCCTCGCGATGTCCCTCAATTTCCTGAGATGAAATCCGGTCACTCCCCTGCGCGTGCGGCCGAAGCGTTCATTCCGATCGAAACAGACTGATCAGACTTTGCCAAAGATTGACTGACCGCTGCTCTTCAAATCATCACAGGCACGCTGCAGCCGAGCGGCCACACCGGCTTCGGCCAGTTTCAGCGTCGTGCGAGGATCGTAGGCCTTCTTGCTGCCGATCTCGCCGTCGATCATCATGACCTGGTCGTAATTCTTCAGGATGAAGTCGGCAATCGGGCGAGTAAACGCATACTGGGTGTCGGTATCGATGTTCATCTTGACGACGCCGTAGTCCAGAGTTTCCTGCAATTGCGCTTTGGGGGTTCCCGAGCCGCCATGAAAAACCAGGTCAAATTCGGCCGCTGCGCCGTGTTTGTCCGTCACGGCTTTCTGTCCGTCTCTCAGGATCTCCGGCCGCAGTTTCACTGCACCTGGCTTGTAGTGGCCGTGGACATTGCCAAACGTGGCCGCGAACATGAAACGTCCCAGGCCGTGCAGTGCTTCGTAGACCTGCACCATATCTTCAGGAGTTGTATACAGCTTTTCGTCGGCGACGTCCGAATGGTCGATTCCGTCTTCTTCACCGCCCACCACGCCGGCTTCGACTTCGAGAATGATCTCGTTCTCCGCACATAACTTCAGAAGTTCGATGCTTTGAGCGATGTTTTGGTCCAGTGGCAACTCCGAGCCATCGTACATGTGAGAATTAAACAGGTTGCCGTTTCCAGCGGCGCGACGAGCAGCTGTTTCGGCGATGAGCGGTTTAAGGAACGAATCGACTTTTTTTGGCTGACAATGGTCCGTGTGCAGGCCGATCAGAATGTCGTACTTTTCGGCCAGTCGGTGAGCTGCTTCCGCCAGCACAATGACGCCATGGACAGCGTCTTTGACATTTAATCCCGATGCGAATTCACCTGCACCGGTGGAGAATTGAATGATGCCGTCAGATCCGGCATCAGCAAAGCCTTTCATACCAGCGTTCAGCGTGGTGATGGACGTCACATTGATGCCAGGATAGGCATATCCGCCCTGTTGAGCGGCATCCAGCATCTTTGCATATTGTTGCGGAGTTGCGATTGGCATCCCGATGGCCTTTTTTAAGTTCTGTGTGAGAATTTGCGGTGTCGAAGAGCAACACGGTCTCTTTTCCGCATGCGGCTCGCAAACTGGGGGATCGCGCGAGCTTCAACAGGCGATTTGATCCGGACGACAGCCTATCGACTGAGTGTCAGCCTGCAAGCTCCGTCCTCGGCCAGGACCGGTCTGCGCGGCAATTCTCAATTCGACGAGGGGAAAGGATCTCCGGCGCCCTTAACTCGGGAACCGTCACCCGACCGCCAGTCCACATCCGTGGGAACCGCTCGGCCAACCTTTCGGACGACCAGTTCGTCCAAATCCATGTGGACTTCAGCACTCCCCTGGAGCCCGAAGGACATCTGAAATGGTCCTGACGCGGCTGCCTGCCGATACATGTGAAACGACCGCCAGTTTGATTCGAGTGCGGGGCGAACTGCGAACTCCGGCCCCAGTTCACTGTCAAAAATCATCAAGGGGTATTCTTCGACCGTCCGAATCGCCGGAGAACTCCGGCGTACTCGCCCTCGGATTTCCACGATATCGCCGACTTCCATCTGAACGGACGGAATGTTGACGAGCGTCGACGGCTGGGTCGACAGACGGGCCCGCGTGTTTTCCGGTTTCCATGCGGCCAGCTGCAGGACGCGAGTCCCATCCTGCGAATAGGTTGGGCGCGACTGCGTGGAATAAACGTTTTCGGCAAGGACCGGGAAACTCCATCCAATCTCCTCCAACTCTGTCCGACGATGAAACTCGCCCTGGGGCAGCAGATTTTCCGAGGGTTGTGTCGCCTGAATGGTTTTCATCATTTGCCAGTGTTCGGGCAGTGACGAGAAGGCGATTGTGTACGGGCTGGCGGTCGGTGTGGGCTGCTGTCGAATGGCGGCGGTCCAGTACAGATTCTGTGCGGCTCGCAGTGCCCTCAGGCATCCCTCCGCATGGCGGTCGGCTTCCACAAAGCGGTCATTGCGCAGGGCAGTTTCAGCATAGGCCAGCAGCTGCGTTGCATTGCGCAACCACCCGGAGGCCGAAGGTGGTGCCTGAGGTGCCAGACGATCGATTTCGGCACACGTCTCGACGACGCGCGGATGTTTCAGCCTCGCAATTCCAAGTTTCAGTTCAGCTGCCCTGGGTGCCACACGCTGGACGCGCTGTCTCATGTCGTGAAACACCGCCGGGTTCGAGGAGACGAGAATCACTCCGAACTGATCGAGGTCGTTCAACGTCACTGCCAGTCCGCCGGGCTGAGCGTTTCGACGCTGCCCGATCACACCGGTGGACGTGACCTGAGCGGCTGACGCGGTTTCTCTGGCGGTCGCGATCAGCCTGGCCTCCTGTGCATACAACTGGCCGGGAACGAATTGTGAAGAATCGTCCCACAAGGCGACTATAATCAACGAACTCTCCCGGCCGGTGATCACTGCGGCATCCGGCGTTCGAGGGATGTCAGACTCTGCAGGGTTGATGGACACCCGCGGAACTCCGACGGCTGCCTCCAGCCCGGACGGTCTTTTTCGGTGACGGTCCTGCAAACCAGCTCGACCGTCATCGACAGCGATGTACGAGTGAGCCTGACCGTTCACCAGCCATGGCTCCAGCAGACCGATATGCAGTGACGACAGGGCGACCGCCAGCCCCGTTTCAGATTCCTGCGACCGCTCTCCGACCAAAGGCCTCGTTTTCCAAAAGGCGATCGCCCGGACGCCTGCTGACAGTGCTGCAATGACCTGCATGGTGATCTGTTCGGGTTCGACGACCAGCGGGGGCAGACCGGCCTGCTCGCGCCATTGTGTCATCGTGGTTGGTGATTCCGTCTGAATCCACGTCCAGGGAAGAGTCATCTGCGACGCGCGACGCATCTTATGGAGAATCTGATTGCGGAACGCGCCAAGTGTGAGCAGTCGGTGAATTGTCGGTGTACCGATCCCCACCATATCAATTTGCCGCGATGCCAGACCCTCGGAGCCCGTCACGTCCGCCATGATCGGACGACGGAAGATCCGATCCGAACTGCGGACCTGCCGAGCCCAGGCAAGCAGATGTCGCAGTTGCTGTGGAGAGACGCGCGTACCCAGATAGATCAGGTCCACGTGTTCCATCTGATGTTCTAACGGCACCATACCGTCGAGTGGCCGACCATAGTTTCTCGGATCGAAATTGGGATGCGGCGGCGTCGCGGCAATCATGATGTCAGCGTCGGACAGCGCAACGAGTCGTTCGTGCGAGTCGTGATTGTGTGTCCAGACAGTGTTGATCCCCGCCCTGTGAATCTGCCGGATCGATTCGCCATGATCGGGCATCATCAGCAGAAATCGGGGTTTGTCGTGCAGGAAGACCTGATTGCGTTCCACACGCAGTCGCCTGGTGCCCCGCGAAGCCGTTGCCGTGACCGGCATCCTGTCGCCGGATTCATCTGAAGTCGACCGACGCACGATCGGCCCATAGGTCACCGGCTCCGCGTCGATCACACACTGGCCGCTGCTGAATTCTGCCAGCAGGGCACATGCATCGATATAAAGTCCTGCAGGATCGATGCGAGTTGGCGTGAATTCGGAACGGAGCCGAACCAGCTGGGCATCTATCTCTGACTGCGAACCAACCTTAAGCGTCTGCCAGGTGGATGCCTCCGTCGAACGATTGCCGAACACCCATGTGGTGAGCTGGCTGTTGGAGCCAGGAGCTTTCTGATTGGGCAGCACTAATCGAATGCCCAGCCGGATTCCTGCATGAGTCGAATTGACCCGTGTTTGCGCCGTGAACTTTTCAACCGGCTGGAGGGCCGGGAGGGTTGCTTCGATTCGGCACTCTTGAAATGCGGCTCCGCACTGGAATTGAAACCGCTGAAACGATCTTTCCCGCTCCGTCAGCTGTTCCACGCCGTCGAATCGCAACTGACCATCGAACTGCGGTTGTTCCAGCCAGGTCGACTCAGCATCTTCAGCCTGAACGGCGTGCGCACAAATGAGTGCCGCGATGCAGAGCGACACCGGACGGGCGCCTGTTCCGAACGGGCACACGTTGCGTAAGAATCGACTTAATGACATCCGTGTCAGTCGCAACAGGAAGCTGTTTGACCATGAGAAGTTGGATCCGAAGCACGGGACCGGCCCCGGAAAAACCCGTTGACAGGGTAGTCAACTTACCGGATTTCTCCGAGCCCAGTCCTGTCGTCCATGCGAAGAATCCGGCTGACACCCGTCCAGCACGACAGTTTTCCAACGGATTCATGCCATTCGGTCAGTACTGTCCAAATGTATCCCCCCTGTGTTTGCAGCCTGCCAGAGCAATGACGACTGGGCGGATTGTTCCGTTTGCTCCGGAATGCTGCCATGATCTGCCATCCGACCGCACAGAAAGTGATTGAGAGTCGTCCCCGATGTCTTCAAAATAAAAAGCCCGAGCGCAGCCCCGTCGTTGCCTGGAAATCCCTGGAAGGGAACAGACAGAGAAACAGGAAACCAGCCATGACGAATCACAAGCGAATCCCCGATTCAAATGCGGACCAGTTGCCATCGGAGTTGACTGAGCTGGGCCAGGTGATTAGCAGCATCGAACTGGAAGATCGCCGCCATGTCGACATCGCCTTTGACCGAGTGGCCGAATCGGTGCGACGCCGACGACGGATTCTGAATCTGGTTCAGGAGGCTCTGGCGCAACTTCGCCTGGACGTGAAATACCTGATGTTCGATCTGGAAATCACGCGCAAGGAACGTGATGAACTTCGGGCGCAGATGTAAGAAGAAGATCCGGGTTTCTGATCGAGACTTCAGATTGAATCACCGACTGCGATTCAACCTCGCGCTTCGATCGTCGCCATGGCCGACTGCACCATCCGGCGTGCTTCCGCCGTCCGACGAATTGCGTTGCAGAACGATGGAGCGTCCGGAACTCCGCGAAGCTGTTGAATGATCTGGCCGGATTGGCTGCGGAGCAGAATGTCACCGGCTTTGAAGAACTTTTGACCGGGCGACTGCGTGACTTCGGCGTCTGCGATCTCAGACAGGTCCACTGTGGAGACTCGACGTCCCAGACGGGCTGCCCAGATTTGTACGGAGCGGTTCGTGAGCACGAAGTACTCACCCGTCAGTCTCTGAAGGAAATACAGTCCGATTGCAATGGGGGCTGTCGGCAGGACGAACAACAGGTGAGACAACGTCAACCCGCAGATCCGCACCGGGATGCAATCGTAAATAATCCCCAAAGCCTGCCCCAGCATCCCGGCAGCAATGGAGGGGTGTTCTGTCATCACGACAGCCTCAGATCGGGAACTGACGCCGGCAATTGGCTGAATCGACATGGCGATTTAAGCTGATTGGGATGGAGAGAAAGTTAGCGGACGCAGAACAATTATCACGCAGAACATTCAATTTCTACTGATCCATCCGATTGGTCAGTCTGTTTCGCGGGAACGAGAAGGCTGAGCAGCCGACCGATGACAACCCTGCAAGGCGAACATTCCTTAGACGTGCAACGAAGCTACTCGTCCGAGTCCGACGGCGCCGGTTTCCTGGGAGCCTTTGGAAACTTATCTCGGTAGATCGTTTTGATATCGTCACCAGGATCTGCCACCGACAAAACTCCTGTCATGATCTCGGTGACCGGCTTTTCACATTGGCTGTCATTGCAGGCCTGATAGCTGATGTGAAACTCGAGGTTTGCTTTGTCACCTGCCTCAGCGGCATCAGTCTGCAGCAGGCAATAGACCATCACTTTCCCGTCATAGACGTGGTACGGTTCCGACTCCCCCTGCATTCTGTGCAGCTTATGCTCCGGAAACTTAATTTTAGTGATCCTGACTTTGACCCTCGGTTTCGACTTGAGCTTGATCGCCGTGGGAATCAGGAAGTCAGGACTCGGTTTGCTGGCATTGATATGCCAGCCTTCCTGTACTTTGAGTTCAATGGCGACCGGGCATGTTTCTCCGCGCGGCAGCTTGTTGTACAGTGGAAAGATCTTTGCCGTGACCCGTTTTTGTCCCTTACCTTTTTTGGGGGGTTCGGCACTGAGCAACGGCCGAAAAACTGTTTGGGTTTTCGCCGGCGTTTCTTCGGCAGAAGTGGCGCTCACCAAAATGACCGGATTGTGATGATCGCTTGGGAACATGAACGACTGTGGTCCGCCACCTGCGTGACTGGCTGCCGACAGCGTCTGTTCGCCGGAGGCTGTCAGCCATTCGTGTGCTGCCAGCGCAAGACCAGTGCTTGACGATGGTGATCGTCGAATCACGGGCAGGAACCTGAGCAGAGTCTGGTGAGCTGTTTCTGACAATTCAGAGGAGCTGTCGGACAGACGAATCAAATTGCGAATCGCCATGCTGTTCCCGGATGGAAACACGGAATCGAATGGCGAACTGGTACGAGCGATCAGTGGTTCGTGATCGTGCGCCGTAAAATAGAAGACGTGTTTTACATCATCGTAAAAGAGTTCGAGCTGAAGCTGGTTTAATTCCAGCGCGTGGTGCAGCCACTCAGCATTTCCGGTTGTGTCGTGCAGAGTAATCAATGCCGATACCAGGTATGCGTAATCATCCAGATAGGCTGCGTGTGCCGCTTCGCCGTTCCTCCAGGAACGGAGCAAATGGCCATCTGCACCTCTTAGATTTTGCAGCAGAAATCTGGCCGCTTTTTCTGCCGCAGCGATATCAGCCGGGCGCTGCAGATGGTGACCACTGATGGCCAGTGATCGGATCATCATCGCATTCCATGCTGTCAGGATTTTGTCATCCAGCAATGGACGTTCTCGTTTGTTGCGGGCGCTGAGCAAATCTCGGCGGCTGGCCGAAAGTTGCGATGTGAGCTGTGACATTGGAACCTGCGCGTCGTGACTTAGCTGATCAAGTGTCGCAGGCAGGTGCAACACGTGACCGTGTTCGAAAGGACTGGAGCCACCAATTCCGTACGCCTTCTTAAACACTTTTGCATCGTTCGCCGTCAGGAGCTGATCAATCTCAGATTCCTGCCAAACGTAGTATTCGCCTTCGATGGCATTTGTCTCGGCGTCGAGCGCCGAACAAAATGCTCCGTTCGGTGTCGTGAACTCATCCCGTACGAAGTTGGCAATTTCCGCCGCCACTTCCTCAAACAGCGGGTCACCCGTCAGTCGGCTGGCGATGGTATAGCCTTCCAGGAGCTGGGCCTGGTCGTACAGCATCTTTTCGAAGTGCGGCACACGCCAGCGGCGGTCGGTGCTGTAGCGATGGAATCCGCCGGCCAAATGATCTCGAATGCCGCCGTGAGCCATCCGGGTGAACGAATGTCGCACGATTTCCAGCAGGCGGTCAGCAGGTGCGACCGCGGTGTCACCGGGCGTTCCGGACTTTTCAATGACAGACATCAACAACAGCAATCGTGGAATGTTCGGAAACCGCGGTCCCTGCTGATTGTTTTGACTCAGATCAACACCACCCCATTCGGAGTCGTACAGCGACTCAACGGCTGACACCGCCTTCTGCACAATCGAAGAGTCGATTTCCGACTCCTGAGACGCGACTGGCAATGACAGCCGTCTGACTTCTCGTGAGATCAATTGTGCCGTCTGCTCGACGCTTTCTCGCTGCTCTGACCATGCACTCAACATCCGCTGCGCCGCAGTGAGGAAACCAGTGCGACCATTGGGCTGATCTTCGGGTGGCAGATAGGTGGCTCCGGCAACGGGATCGCCGGCCGGAGTCAGAAACAACGACAGTGGCCAGCCACCTCCTCCGTGGCCTCCGCTGAGCTGTTGATAGACCAGCAGACCTGTCATGTAGATGTCATCAACATCCGGTCGTTCTTCACGGTCCACTTTGATGCAGATGAAGTTTTCGTTCAGATAACTGGCGATCTTTTCGTTGCTGAAGACTTTGCGCTCCATCACATGACACCAGTAACAACTGCTGTAACCTACCGACAGGAAGATAAGCTTGTCTTCGGCACGCGCCTTTCCGAGGGCCTCCGCTCCCCATGGATACCAGTCCACCGGATTATGTGCGTGCAGCAGCAGGTACGGACTATTCTCATGGGCCAGGCGATTCTGCGCCCCTGATCCCTCATCGGCTGCTGTTGCAATTTTGAGTCCATCCGTCGCCCCGAACGCGCCGATCAGCCACGTCAAAAATGCTGCGTATTGTATTTTTTTCATGAAACATCTCATGCGATGAGAAAGGGGGCAAAACAGACGGGACGGGATAATCTCGTTCAGTGCAAAAATGGCAGGCATTCAGTATATCACAGAGAACCACATCATCCTGAAGATCCCGCGATTCATTGGGTAACGGACGTGAACCGTCAGCATTTTCGGCCAGAGGCATCGAACCGGCAAGTATCAGTCCCGCATTTGATGCTTGGAAATGCATCCGGCGTGCCAAAACTGCCTGTTTGCTCACAGTCCAGGCGATCGGTCGCAATTTGTTGACCTGGTCCGAGCTCGTGGCCGGCCCTTCCGGAATGAATTGCTTCAATCTGTATCGGTGGTAACGCCGATGGAAGTGACAGCGATCGGGACGCTTGCGCGTGTCCAGTGAGCG
>JBDOMX010000817.1:0-2329 GCA_039831615.1 Planctomycetaceae bacterium | reverse complement strand
AGTGTGGTAATCTGGAACGGAAAGCGCTGGTTTGGACCAGTGATCCGGAATAGTCTCATAGATTTGCAGTAACCGTTCCGCCTGCTCAATTCGCCAATCTTCGAAGGACTGCTGATAGGCTGGTGTCAGATGCATCGTCAATGCCAGCCAAGTGCAATTGGACAACGCGGACGGCCCTTTGTAGGGCTTCTCGATTAAGTCAGCAGCATGCAGAATTTCGTCCCGAACCAACCGCATGGTGGAACCGATGTCGAAGCGAGCATCCGTTTTCTTCAGTTCGTCCAGCGCGGTTTTCGCTGAAGACGCTCCATTGCGAGACAGCTCAATCGATTTCCACCGTTCAAGGAAAAACTCTTGGTCTCGTGGTTCGGTCAAATCAGCGTTGGCAAATTCTCGTCGCCGTTCCGCAACGTCCGAAATTACCGTCTGCAAAACAGAATCCAGGTCGACGCTGCACTCATCACACCAGCCGCCGATTGACTTCATCCGTTGAATGAGGTACTCGCAGCAGCTTGTGTGCTGGCTGGCTGAAACCGGTTCGTGGTCCGCCAACGGACCTTCGATCGCAACAACACTGCGGTAGCCGAAGAGAGAACACGACCTCTTGCTGTGCTCATCCAAAACGTGTGGTGCCGGTTGACCACCGCTCTGACTGGATTTGTACAGCACTTTCTGCAGAACGTCGTCCAGGGAAAAATTCAGCGGCAACCATACAGCAGATGGTTCGCCAGACTGCGGCTGGTCGTCGAATAGATCGTTCAGACTCCGAATGTCGTCTTCGCGTCTCTCCTGAACGCACTGCGCTGAAGCAGCCTGTTGCTGGATTGGTTCAATCCGTTCCACGGGATCTTGGGCGTGACTCATTGTGCTTGTTCCTTCTTGTCAGGCCAGGACCAATGACCACTGCGGAACAAGCAATGCAGTAGCCACTGATCCTGTTTAGCTGACCGGTGTTTTTCGATACGTTGCCCCGAACGACATCTGCACGATTATTGCGCGCATGGGTGCCACGCAATCAGACAGTATCACGTCACCACTTTGGCTACCTTTGTCGAATGAAGCTCCTCCACGCAGATCGCCAGCGTGTCCAGCGCTGTTAGGGGATCGAAACAGACCGGTTGTGCTTTGCTTCTGTGTTCAAACTGAAATTCTGTTGCATCACCGCTCCTGATTTCGTACTTGAAGTTGATCAACCCTTCCGGCTGGTGCCATGTGTATCGCGTCCCCACAACCACAAAACTGAAGACCACGAAGACGAGGACGATCGAATCCTGCCATATTCCCGTCCCATCACAACGTTCACATATATCGCCGTCGCATCGACGTCCGCCGTCACAGCCGTAGCAGACCTGCACCGCCTTTGTGTCCGTGTGTAGCTCCACACGGTCGCAGAACCCCGCGCCGTAAAGATGATCGATGAGACGGTTCTTCAATCCGTACACCTGAGTTCGAAAATCGATATTGTTCTCGGAACGTTTGACGTATCGATTCAGATGAAACAGTGCACTGCACGCGGACTCCAATGCGACGTCACCCGTCACATTATCAGCCAACCAGTCAATCGCGGCATCCCGCTGCTTATTGCGTATTGTTTCTTCCTGCTTTAGTCGTTCCGATTTGACCGCTTCTTTTGCCCGTCTCTTGGCGGATCGCGCCTCTCTATGTTCGATTGCGACCAACAACTTCGGCGCCGATGTCTTCGTTACGATCACTCCGTTTTTTATTGGCTTCGCTGGGTAGTTGCCGTAGCTTTCCTCGAAGTCAACGACGGCATCACAGAACTTGACCCCGAGTTTTCGGCAGATCGGCTGAAGCCGCTGCCCTTCAATGTGCTGATATCTGCCTGGCAATCGGTCATGCGCCATATCGAAGCTACCCCACTGATTCGCGATTGCCAGTGTTAGAATGTTGTCCATATCAAACCCCCTTAGTCCCCTAAATCCAAAAGAAAATCCTGCTACGTTCATCTCATCCCATTCCCAATGTGAAAACTTCAAAACGAAACTCCCTCACACCGGCTACACTGATGAACGTCAGTCTACCGCATACGGATCACGGAAATCGATAAAAGCCACCAGAATTCTTTCACGGAATCCTGGCAGGTGGATCCACGCGGTGATTCCGGCAGGGAGTCCGAGTGTTCTGTTCCGTGAATCTCAGCTGTTCGCGTACGTTACGCTCAATCCTCAGCGTATTCCGTCAGAAACGCCTTCATCGTGCGTTTTGCCACGTACAACTGACCCGTCTCCTCCTGCAGGCGGGCCTGAGCACAGGACATGATGTACGTGCTGACCTCCTTCGGCCACAGCTCGTCGATCTTGAACCACCA
>JBDOMX010001098.1:0-10088 GCA_039831615.1 Planctomycetaceae bacterium | reverse complement strand
TCGTGTGTCGCCGGTTCGGTAGAGAAACATTTGATCGACTGGTACAGCCACTGGTGGGCGGCATTTATACGTCGGACCCGGAAAGGCTGAGTCTCAAAGCCACCTTACCACGGTTCCTGGCAATGGAGCGTGAACATGGCAGCGTGATTCGCGCCACGCTCCGGGCGAATCGTCTGACCGGCCAGGGAAACCAGCCTGCGGAAAGTGGAGCTCGCTATGGGTTGTTCGCAACACACAGCGACGGGTTGTCATCGGTCGTGACCTCGATCGTGTCGGCGCTGCAGGCTTCAGGCCGCGTGCGTCTGCATTGGAACGCAGGAGTCGATGTGATTCAGCGTTCCTCCAGTCCAGAGTTGGAGTGGCTCGTGAAGTGTGACGATCGGCATAAATCGTCCTATCACGGCCTGATTTTGACGACTCCGGCGTGGATCACTGCCCGACTGCTGAGCAACGTCGATTCCATACTGGCAGCAGAGTTGCAGGCGATCGAATATGCATCCACCGCCATTGTGGTGTCGGGTCACCGCCTCAGCGACTTCGAACATCCGTTGAATGCATTCGGTCTGGTCGTGCCGTCCATCGAAAATCGCAGAATCCTTGCGATTTCTTTTTCGAGTCGTAAATTTTCCGGACGAGCACCGGAAGGGCACGTGCTGGTGAGAACATTTGTCGGCGGAGCCACCCAGCCGGAGCTGCTGGATCTCTCAGATGAACAAATCTTTGAACTGGTGGCCTCGGAGCAGCGCCAATTGCTGGGGATGGCACAGGACCCGCAATTCGCGTCGATCTGGCGGCACGAGCGAGCGATGCCTCAGTATCATGTCGGTCATCTGGACCGCGTCAGCGCCGTTGAGGAACGAATGCTGACTCATGCCGGTCTTGAACTGGCAGGAAATGCCTATCGGGGAGTCGGGATTCCGGACTGCATCAGCAGTGGTTATTCTGCTGCCGACCGAGCGGCACTATTCGCCACTCGCTGGAATTGCTCTGGCTCCCGGTAACTGTTGTAAGGATTTGGTAGCCGGTAGCGTCGCAGCCTGTGATTCAGATCTGACGGACATCCGTTCGCATCATTTTCGGCACCGCAGAGCGACGATGACAACGCGTGGATGCCCAGGCACGGAAGGCCCCACTCTACCCCTTGGTCGGCAGGGAAGCCGTTTATTCGATGATCGTTGTAACCCGCACACTTTGTCAGCGTGTGGTCTGTTGCGCAGTTTTAGTGACTGCTGCAGGTCTCGCGGCGCGAGCGGATGATTCCGCCGTGGCAGAACGCCGTGCGGTTCCGCCCGTGCCGACGGTGCATCTTCACGAGCTGCCCGCTTACGTTCTGGACATCGATCTCGATCCGGATCGCCGCATCGTTCATGTGACGCAGCATGTTCACTGGACAAACCCCGGCACGGCTCCCACATCGGAACTCGTGTTTCAGGTGATTCCGAACAACCGGCCATCAAAGCAAGTCATTGAAACCGGCAGTCGCACTCTGGAATCATTGCGTATCGATCCGCGTACGGCGCTGGATGAACGAGGCAGACGATTTACGCTGCGTCATGTCAGCCGCGGGGCCGTACCGCTGGCCTCCTGTTTCAGTGCACGAGACGACACGCATCTGCACGTGACGCTCAATGAGCCGGTGCATCCGGGTGAATCCGTGTCCGTCGAACTCGTGTATTCAGTATCGATTCCACAGGTCATGGGGCGGCTTGGCCAGTATCGCTGCGTCACCAATCTGCTGAATTGGTATCCCGTGCTCGCGGTATATCAATGCGATGCGTGGCAGCCGGTGCCTTATGTTCCGTGGCATCAGTCGTTTTACAACGAGGCCGGAAACTATGTTGTGAAGCTGCGCGTCCCTCAACGAGAAGTCGTGGTGACCGGTGGACATGTCACGGAAGAATCGCTGCTTGCCGACGGACGAAAAGAACTGGCCATCGAAGGCCGGGGGCTGCGTGATTTCACCATCATCTGCAGTCGACGATTTCAGGAATGGCGCTCTGAGGTGAATGGGATTCCACTCCGAGTCGTCGCGTTTCCGGAGCACGCTGAGCATGCCAAACGGGCGATGACGACGGCCGCTGAATGCATTGCAACATACGAATCCTGGTTTGGGTCGTATCCGTATGAAGAATTTGAACTGGCAGAAAGCTATTTTGGCTGGAACGGCAACGAGTCATCCGGCGTCGTGATGATCGATCAACGTATCTTCGATGCTCCTCAGTATGCCGGACTTTACGTGGAGCATCTGATTAGTCATGAAATCTGCCACCAGTGGTGGTATTCGGCGGTCGGCACGAATGGCTACGCGGAACCGTGGCTGGACGAGGGACTCGTGCAATGGTTCACGCGAGTCCGCATCGAAGACAAGTACGGTCCTGATCCGTTGGTGCTGGACCTGCCGAGCTTCGGGCATCTGCAGTTGCCCAACGTCCGCTACCGCAAACTTCTTCACAGCGGCTACGACGTGTACCGTTTGCGCGGCGGTGCGGGTACATCCGGCGGATCGCTGGAAGAAATGGGGAATTTGCATAATCTGTTTTCCCTGGTGTATGACCGTGGAGCACGCATCACCGGCATGATCCAGAACCGTATGGGGCGGCAGAACTTCTTCGCCTTCATGCAGCATCTGTTTCACAAATACCAATACCGAATTCTGACGATGGCCGACTTCCAGTGTGAGCTGGAACGCTGGACCGGTTGCAACTGGGACTATTTCTTCGAAACATGGTTGAGATCCGACGGCATCACCGACTGGAAGGTCGAGGACGTTGAAGTCACGAAGACACCGCGCGGATACCGGACGGAAGCCCATATCAGCCAGCAGGGTGACATTGCGGAACCCGTCCGCATCGGGTTGGCGGCATCAAAAACCGGATCGCCCTTTCGCTACCTCACGCTCAACGAAGCAGCTGCGGCCGATGAGGGTGTGTCGATTCGCCGCACGTCACCAACGGACTGGCTGGTGACCGTGGAAACTCAGCAGAAACCCAGGCAACTCATCGTTGATCCGGATATGTGGGGTCTTGAAGCAGATCGCCATAACAACACATGGAAGAAAGTGCATTCGTTCCGCGCCAGCCTGCTCTATTCGCCGGCCGACGAAGTGCCCATGGTCCAGCCCTGGCAGCAGGATAGTATTGTCGGCGGATTTGGCGTGGATTCGGAAGCACGACTGGGATTCAGAACAGGCCTGGTGTCCGCTAACAGATTCCGAGTCTCGCCGTTTGTTGCTTACACGGCTTCCACAGCCAGAAATAACGACGACCACCTTTCAGCCGGTGTCGATGGCGTCGTGTACAACTTCCCGTCACCCAACTGGGAGTTGCGGGCCCGGTACGAACACGCGCTGCTGTCGACCCTCGCCAACGACCCGGGACACCAGGCACGGATATCACTGCGTCACATATTGCAGTACACCACGAGTTTTATCTATCCGCACCTCAGCTATGTCGATTTCTACACTCGCATGGGAGACAACTTTTTTCCGGATCGTGACACCACGGTCTCGCCGAACCCACTCGTGCAGAACTACAACGACGTCCGCGCGTTTGGAGTGGAGTTTCATGTGGACAGCCAGATGCCCTACTGGAATCCCGACCGCGGAGTAAGATTCGATGCCGGCTATGAACACGGTTTCGCTGCCTTCAGTCGTGGCGCGAGCTACGACCGACTCAACGCACAGGCAAGTGTCGTTCAACGCATTGATCATGGACCGTGCTGGCTGCAAAAGACCAAACTGGCTGCTCGCGTGGCCGGTGGTTATGGATGGGACAACAATGGACAGCATTTTCGCTTTGGCGGGCCGGGGAGATTTCGCGGAGTGCAGGCAGCCGATGTGGAAGGCAATGCATTTTGGCTGACGTCCCTGGAATGGCGCGTGCCATTGACCGGCGAGCTGGACCGGGAAGTCGCCGACAACACCGCCTCGCTGCAGTCCGTCGATGGTTCGCTGTTCTACGACGTCGGTCGTTCCTACCTGTTTGATCAACCGCAGGGTGACATTGATCACGCGGTGGGAGCCGGGCTTTATTTTGAGATCCCGATTCTCAGCTTCGTCGAGAATCTCACGATACGAACTGAATATGGTTATTCACTGGTCAACCAGACCAGTGCCTTCTGGTTTGGTCTGTACCGGGCGTTTTAGAGCGGTTTTCCTTTTGTCGTCGCCGGTACTGGCTCGTGGGAGTGCAGGATTCCCAACTCTTTCACGGTCATCGCGGCCACAAGTCAGCGTAATACGCGGTAAGACCCGTCCGCAGTCGTTTTTTTGGCCAGTTGATCCAGTTCACTCAGCTTCAACCGGACGGAGATGACATACGGTGGCTGGTCTGTGGACCAGTGCCCGTACGTCGTGGTGACGATGGTGCCGTCCGGCAACACTTCGACGCCCGGATATGCACAGTCCGCGCCGCGCTTGTTGTCTTTCAGACGAACCACGTACTGGCCTTGTCCGCCGTTCACGAGATCGTCCCACGTGCCGACCCAGGCAACCCAGTCGCC
Source organism: Planctomycetaceae bacterium (assembly GCA_039831615.1). Lineage (GTDB taxonomy): Bacteria > Planctomycetota > Planctomycetia > Planctomycetales > Planctomycetaceae > S139-18. Next base: position 5,588 of record JBDOMX010001098.1, on the reverse strand, counting down.
TTCGTGCTTCGTGGCGGCTGCCCCTTTGGGTTGTCTGCTGCGAAACGACACAAACAACCGTCCGTCCGGCAGATACTTTCCGGTGTGGCGATCGCCGTTAAGCGTCGTCGGCAGATCATGATGCTGAGTCCAGCTTCGGCCTTCGTCGTCGCTGAATATGATTTGAGAATTGTGCCGACGACTGTTTTCCCGCAACAACACTCCCAACAGTGTTCCGTCCGGTGAACGGATCACCCCGGGTTCACAGATGTGATGACTTGTCGACTCGTCAACGACTTCCGGGAAGCTCCACGTCAGCCCGCCGTTAACAGACATTGTGCTGAACATTTTAAACTCAACAGGATTCTTCTGCTTCGCGTCTTCGGTGAAGAACCTTCCATCGTCGTGGAACATGGCCATGTAGTGTCCCGGTCCGGTTTTTAGATCAACGACGCAGCCCATCGTGACGATGCCGCCCCAGTCACCAACGGGCTCAAGTTCCGACCACGAATTCCCATCGTCCTCCGTGACGGCCATGCGGCAGGGATAAAGCCCGGAGAACATGACGATCCGTTTTTTGCCGTCCGCATCGACGACTCGGTGCAGTGTGGGGGTTTCTTTGGACGTTGCCCAGCTCGGGGGCGTCGGCAGACGTTCACTCCACGTGAGTCCCCCGTCATGGGATCGTTTGTACACGATGGGGCCTCGTCCATGGCCTTTCGGGTAGACGCACAGCATCGTCCTGCCGTCTTCGAGCAGCACGGTCGTCGGATGTCCAATGTACTGACCGGCTTCCCGGTCAACGACCACCTGCCTCCATACCTGATCATCAAGGTCCAGAAATGGCACCGAGCTGTCTGTATCTGCACTCATGCACTCGGTTGAGACGACCGCTGGTCCCACCGTGACGACAGCAACCACGACGGCTGCTGCACGAATACGTCGCAGCGACAATGAAATCCACAAACAGGTCATTCCACAGCTTTCAATTGAATCATCAACAGATTGAAAATCATTCCATGCACCGCACCCGCCAATCCTGACGCAACGATGGAGCGATTTCCACGATGTCAAACAAAAAAAATAAACGCATTCCGGAGCATCCGCGCATTGGGAGTGGATGCAAAACTGGAAGATACAGCCGCGTGGTTCTCCCAGGTGAAAAGAAAATCACCGCAGGCCGGTCGAACGAAGTCTTCCCTTCTCCCCGGTGGGTAGGTGGCCGGAGGCCGGATGAGCGGCTGTCTCCGAACTCAAATCGACCGCTCACCTGCCCTTGGGGGATCCCCTCAAGCAAGGAGAGGAACAGGAGCCTGTGCTCACCGTATGTTCTCGTAATCAGCGGTTGCACCCCAACCTCGCTGTTCCCAGGAGCTGCTGTCGACCTCAACTGTGGATTGTGCGATGCTTTTCAGCAGTCAAACCAACGATCGAAGGCAGGGATCTCCATCAGAATCAGGACACCATGACTTCCAGGGAACAAGTTGCTGTTGTCACGGGCGCATCCGCTGGCATCGGCAGAACCGTTGCTCTTCACCTGGCAGACAACGGATTCCGTGTCGTCCTGGCGGCAAGATCCGGCGACCGGCTTGAGGAGCTGCAAAAGCAGATTGAGAACGCAGGAGGGATAGCGATCGCGGTTGTCTGCGACGTATCGGACCCGCAGGATCTTACCCAGCTGGCGAAGCAGACGATCGAGACGTACAGCCGCATCGACGTACTCGTGAACAATGCCGGTGTGGAATGTTTTCAACATTTTGAGACGATCGAGGTCGATCAGATTCTCAAAACGATCGAAGTCAATCTGACCGGAGCCATTCTACTCACCCGCCTGGTCATTCCCGCGATGCTGCAGCAGGGCTCCGGCTGTATCATCAATATGGCGTCGACGGCCGGGAAGCACTGTCCGGCATTCGGGGCCGTTTACGGAGCCACCAAAGCGGCATTGATCGGATTCACCGAGGGGCTTCGAGGCGAATATCTGCAACGTGGAATTTCGGCGACGGCAGTGTGTCCTGGGTTCACCCGAGATGGCGGGATCTACGACCGCATGCTGGACTCCGTTGGTCGCGGGACATCAGCCGCGGTCGGAAGTACGACGGCCGAGGCCGTCGCTGAAGCGGTGTTGAAGGCGATCCGCTCAGGAGCCCCGGAACTCATCGTCAACTGGCCGCCCATGCGCCCGATTATGTTGCTGAAACAGCTGTCTCCCCGCCTGGGCGAGAAGCTGATTCTGTCGTTTTCCCGCAAGTTTACAAAACAGGCGGCGGACGCTGTCGCCAGCAGGAAATAAGCCGTGTCGAAAAGCGGGACGAGTCAACGGCACCGGCCTGAGGCAACGACAAGTCGACCAGGTTGAATTGAGCGGGGACTTCGAGGCGAATCGTGTGTTTTCCTGGATTGGAACGTGACGGCTCCCGATTGCAGGCAACCGAGCACCGCTGGGACAGTCACCTTGCAAAGCCGATTCTCGCCGCTACGATCGTCAGCCGATTCATAATCAGGAATAGTTCCGGCGGGCTCTGGCTGGCAAATCAGGGCCAATCGTGATCCCCAGGCTTTTTGCCTGACGCTGATTCCGCATCGAGCACAGCGCTGCCTGGGCTGCGAATCACTGCTGGATCTGAGTTCGCGTAGGACTCTCAGTGCCTGATGTCTGTCCAATTGCCAGTTACTGCAAGTGAAGTTGAGAAAGAGGTTTTATGTCACGTCCATCGGTCAAAGTTGGAATCAATGGTTTTGGGCGCATTGGTCGGATCACTCTGCGAGCTCTGATTGCTCGACAGTCCTGCGACAAGCGCGAAGCTGATCTCGAAGTCGTTGCCATCAACGACCTCGGAGCGCCCGCTGCTCTGGCAAATCTGTTCAAGTACGACAGTGCCCAGGGCCGTTTTAACGGCGATGTTCAGGTCAGTGGGAATGACCTCATCGTCAACGGCAAGACGATCCGGATCTGTGCGGAACGAGATCCCGGTAATCTGCCGTGGCGCGATCTGGGTGTTGATGTTGCACTGGAGTCCACCGGATTCTTCACCAGCCGAGCTGCCGATGGCAAGCCGGGATTTGACTCACACCTGGGCGCCGGCGCTCGTAAGGTGGTGATTTCGGCCCCTGCCAAAGGGGACGACCTGACGGTTGTTCGAGGCGTCAATGACGATCAGCTGACGGCCGATCACAAATGCATCTCCAACGCCAGTTGTACCACCAACAGTCTGGCTCCCATGATTAAGGTTTTGCATGAGAACTTTGGAGGCGTTCAGCATGGTCTGATTACAACCTGCCATGCTTACACCAACGACCAGAAAGTGGCCGACCAGCTGCACTCTGATCCTCGTCGGTCGCGCGCGGCGGCCGTGAACATCATTCCAACGTCGACAGGCGCGGCAAAGGCCGTCGGCAAAGTCTTCCCGGCTGTCGATGGCAAACTGACGGGAATGTCTCTGCGAGTTCCCGTCGTGACGGGCAGCGTCACAGACCTCACGGCCATCGTGGGCAAAGATACCACGGCCGAAGAAATCAATACGGCCATGAAGGCTGCCAGCGAGGGCGATCTCGCGGGAATTCTGGAGTACACCGAAGATCCGATCGTGTCCAGCGACATCATCGGCAACTCTTCCAGCTGCATTTTGGACTCAGGATTCACGACCGTGATGGGCGGAAATATGGTCAAGGTGCTGGGTTGGTACGACAACGAATACGGCTACTCGTGCAGGACCGTGGATCTGATTGAAAAGCTGGCCGGTCTGTAAGCCACGCAAGTTGATCCGGATGAGCAAACAAAGGCTGAGTCGCTTCTGCGGCTTAGCCTTTGTTTGTTTGCGCGGTGGAGCGGGCGCAACTCTGTCGGTGGCTGTCGCCGCCCGCGCTCGATTCAGGCAGAATTGAGTCGTCAGTCAAGACCCCGTGCCGTGACGAATCCTCTCGGATCCGACACGGCACCGGCGCGAGATTCTGGATTCGTGCCGGGACCGCCGCATTTGGCTCCCTCAGGGCATGAACGAAACCGCGTCGCTGCGTGTCATTTTTTGTTTCGTAACGCCATTCTGAGCCCATTAGAATGGTGCAACGTGGTTGTGACACGGATTGCGGGCACTGAATCCCTGAAAGGCAGCACCATGAAGAATACAGGCGTATTTCTTCCGGATGACCTGTTCAGACAGGTGGAACGACTGCTGGAGCCAACAGTCAAACAGGGTGAGTCGGGGATTGCTTACACCATTCCTGGCGACCGCGAAGCCGCCTGGAACGTGATCGACGATTTTGCCAGAGACAATGGCCTGCCAGCTCTGAATGAGGGCGTGCACTACGAGCTGTCGGCGAATCATGAACTGATCCCCGATGAACCATCAGAAATCGTCTCCTAAAGCAGTGCGAACGGGCACCGGGCCAATCCGGTGGCTCCAACGCCAAACAGGACGACGTACGCACTGATTCTTCCTGGTGCGGCCGCCCGTTTAACGAGGTCCGGGCTGAGGTTGGCCTGCCGGTCCAGATGTTTGTTAAACGTCGGAAACGGTGCAGCCCGTTGAGCACCAGCACCCTTACAACCTCAGAAACAGCCGGTTTTTTTCCAGGTAGCGGACCATCATAAAGACCGTTCCGAAGAACAGTAAGAAAACGAGTGTCCCCCACCAGAGCGGCGAATTGTCGGGAGTCAGGTTATGACCCCCCCGCAGCAGCATTTCGTGGATGATGTAAGCCGCCAGAGGATTTTGACCCAGCGTGCGGAGAACTCCGGACTGCAGGCCGCCCACATCAACGACAATGATGAACAGACCATACAGAAACAGGTTGAAACCCGTCGAAAACAAAGTGAACGGCAGTGAGACCATCCGCTTTTTGTCCATCAGCCAATAATTGACAAGCTGCTTCTCACGTTCCGGCTTGACGAAGGGAAGATCGGCCAATCCCCACTGCGACGTTCGTAATCGATCCATCGACGGCACCACCGGATCCAGAGCGATCCTGCCCAGTGAACCGATTTTACGCCCGATTCCTTTCAAGCGTGCGCTGACCGCTCGCTCCTGCCGCCTGAGCCCTTTCAGTTCTTCACCGGGGTTGGTTTCGTCGGAATTCGACTGAGCGAGTGTCGCGATCTCAGACTTCAGTGATTCCAGATCCGCCTGTGCCTGCTGTTGTTGCTCAGCGAGTGCCTCTCGTTCGAGATCGACAATCGACTGCAGCGAAGGATTTTCGTCGTACAAACGTGACAGGCAATTCGTTAAGTAGCCGCCGGCCATCAGAACCAGCGAGGCTGCCATCAGCAGTCCGCAGGCTTTGGGTGCGGTGCGATCAGCGATCAAATCGTAGGTCAATGCGCCTGCCAGCATGGGAAGTGTCCACGCAACGATCCCAAACAGTCCCCCGTCCCACACCGTGTTGTTGTGCGCCCCAAAGAATGAATTGAACCAGTTGGGAAGTCCGTTCGCAAAATCGTAGTTGAAGGACCACGAAAGCAGCAGATGCAATAACGGCAGGACAATGATCGCCGCGATGCGACTCCCCACCCCCTTATTGATGACCGGCAGCAACAGGATCTGAGTCATCCCGATGATCGAAAGGACTTCCCACATGCCTGCTTTGAGAAACTGAAATACGAATTCAGACAG
>JBDOMX010000840.1:0-2339 GCA_039831615.1 Planctomycetaceae bacterium | reverse complement strand
AAGTCACATTGCAACATGTTCGGAGATTCGCGATATGGACAACCTCTCTCGCCGTGGATTCCTCTTTGCATCATCCGGCGCAGCCGCTGGATCCTTCGTAGCATCCGGACTTGCCGACGACACCACCGGCTCGTCACACGCCAACACCGGGCTGGTTACCGGCAAGCCAAAACCGCTTCGCTTCAAGTCCATTCCCGGATTTCTTAGTGCCGAACAAATCGCACCGCACCACTCTGCGCATTATGGCGGCGCGCTTCGCGGATACACGGCGGCTGACACCCAACTGCAATCCAATATTGCGGCCGGCACCGCAATTGATCCAAGTGCCTACGGCGCAATACAGCGGGCGCGGACAAGCAAAGGCAACAGTGTCATCCTTCACGAACTCTACTTCGATGAATTGACCGCAAAATCCAATGCTCCAAGCCCCGAGGTCATCGCAGCGATTCAGAAGCGTTTCGGCTCAGTGACAAAATGGGCTGGTGATTTTCAGGCCAGTGCCAAGGCAGCCACCGGTTGGGCAATGCTCGTCTTTCATCCCGTCAACGGCGCCCTGTACAACGTCGTCAGCGATGAACATGCCATGGGTGTGCTCTGGATGGCCACGCCGTTGGTCGTAATCGACGTTTACGAACACGCCTTCTACGTCGATTATCAAAACCGCAAAACCGACTACATTGCCAAGTTCATGGATCATATCGACTGGCAAGAAGTCAACCGCAGGTTCAAAGACGCCAGCTAACCAGGCGTTGCACCGCAGGGGCCACGGTTTCCACGTCGTTGGCTTCGTTTGAGGATCCTGGTTCTTCCACAATCACTCGTGCGGGTTCGCCCGCCCGGCGAACTTGGTCGTTCTGCAACTCTCAGCTTGACTCCTCGGTGACGCAAATGGTCACCGACTCGATTTTGACAATTTGCGGGCGAGACGAACCGAGGCCCATGAGATGTGCAATGGGAATTGATCATCAAAAACTTGTAAAGCTGCTTCAAAAGGCTTATTCGGCCGAGAAGGCCGCCGCTTTCGCATACGTCGGCCATGCTGGTTCGGTGAATGACCCCGATCAGAAAGTCGCGATCAAGGAAATCGAAATGGACGAGTGGGAGCATCGTCAAACGGTGCTATCCATCATGCGGCAATATGACATTCCAGCTTCGTGGTACAACGAAGTCAAATACTACGTCATCGGGAAGTTCCTTTCGCTCAGCTGTTACGTCATTGGATGGTTCATGCCGTACTATTTCGCGGGACGATTGGAAAGCGGAAACGTTTGCGAGTACTTCGCCATGATGCACGATTTCAACGACTTAGGGATCACCCAACACGATGACGCACTCTACGAAATGGGCATTAAGGAAAAAGAACATGAGGTCTATTTCCAGAAGGGCATCGAAAACACTCGCCTGCTACCCGTCTTCGAGAAAATCTTTGGGTGGGGAAAGCACAACAGTTTCAACGACGTTGACCTGGAGAACAAGTACTCGGTACAGGCCTCGAAGGCATATTGCCAACACAAGAAAAGACGACAAATGTACCGCGTTGCAGAACATACGGATGAAGCGGATGCGGAATAAGCCAGATTGGCTGGCTGCGCTCGGTCACCTCCATACCGAAGTGTCAAGCAACTGAGACGACTGTCATCCGCGTTGATAATCAGGATTTGGGCAGTCGGTTCGGTTTCAGAATTCGACGGAAGTTGGGCTGGCATGTGGCTGACTCCCCTCGCCGCTGAACCGATACTGCGTTCGGAACGAGGCAACTGCGCATCTTCAGCCCAGTCATTCCACTTCAGTGAGATCGACTGCCCCGAACGACTCGATGGCATGGCGAAGTACGACCGTCGATGTGCTGCTTAAAGCACCCACCGATCCGTGGACGGAACTCGTGTGAGGTGACGATCCGTCGCTGCCTGAATCCCACAGCATTTTCACGCCCCGCACCGGCGTGTGCGAGCCGCATCTCGGCGGACATTTCCGTCGATTCGGCTGCTCAACTCCCGGCCTTCAAAAAAGCTTGATCGGCGGATGAGCTTCTTGACCCTACGAGGTCCTTGTTCGAATCCTTTGTGGTAGACGCGATCACTTGTGGGCGTCATCATATCCCGACGTCACACGGTTACCACACGATGTGCCGCCGGCGAATTCCGTTGACACAGGACATGCCACCGCAGTTCCACGGGGATCGACATGATGCTGCTAATTTCAAGAAGGCGAATGGTGGTGCTTGGTTTGTTGTCGTTCGTGGTTTTGGCTGGCGGTCGGCCAAATGCCTGGGGCGGTGAACCTGGGAAACACGAGACCGCGCGCGTCGCCACCGTGGCCATGCATTCTGAACTGGGCGA
>JBDOMX010000888.1:0-2341 GCA_039831615.1 Planctomycetaceae bacterium | reverse complement strand
CGCGCGCCAAAAGCGCCGGCGCACCCCAAAATCGTGAGTTCCAACCGCCAATTGTCCGGGGTCATTTCGCCGGTTTCGTCAGCAAACCCAATGTTTTCATTGGCCTGTCCGGCCTGTCCGGGGTGTCCGGGTGGTTTGCACCTTACCCTATTCTCTGTATGCACCTTTATGCCCTTTACTCTTACCCTATTACCTTCATCTTTATGACGATCTACAACTCAATAGGAAACACCCCGGACACCCCAGACAGTGGATGGTTTGGGCTGTAAAAACACTGAATAAATCTGTCCGGGGTTAGACGTTCACCTCGGACAGAACCCCGGACACCCCAGACACTACTTCATGTTGACCCGAAGCCATTTGAGGCTCCACTTTGTGCCCCTGAATCATTCGGACGGAGTAACAATCGGAGGCCAAGGAAGACCGGCTGACGAAAACCGTTGACTGTTTTCTTGCTGGATTTGATGCCCTTGTGGACCCTTCGGATCTCCTTGGCGAACTCAGAATCACAGAAGGGGTGACGGCCGTTGGTTTCGCACCACGCACGATACTGGCGGTATGCATCTGATTTCAGGACGTAACTCTCAGGATCCTCGTTGATGATCAGATAGTCATTGATGAATACTGAAGTTGGATTGTTGTCCTCACGATACTCGTCCAGTGTCTCATCGCAGAGTCTGCTGTGGGTGAAGCTGCGATTCTTCAGCAGACGCTGCAGTCCCTCCAATGACCAGTTCAGCATGCCGGACAATTCGTCGGTCCATGCTTCCGGGCGATCCAGGCCTTGAACCCGCTCCTCAACGGGAACTTCACGGTTGAAGGGAACGATGATCATTCGCCGCGTCATTCCTGATGATCGGTCCTTGAACCGCGGCAAATTGTTGCAAGAGAACACGAGCTTCGCGGTCGGATTCACTTCGATCTGCGACCGGTTCTTTCGGTCAACAGTTTGGCGATCACCGGACACCAATTGTTTCAGGACGCCCTCTGAGATTTTAGTGACCTCATTGATGTCGGCGCAGAGGTTTGCGAGTTTGCCAATTGTCCCTGCGATTGCGAATCGATTGGTGCCTAACGTTTCCAGCGAGTAGTTGCTGACATTGCGATTTCCCAGCAATGCCTGCAGGCCGGCGATGAAAACACTTTTCCCGTTGGCCCCCTCACCCACCAGTGTCAGGAACTTTTGAAACTCCAAATTCGGCCACAGGAGGTAGCCAGCGAATTCCTGGAGGATGCTGATACGATCAAGATCGCCCTCAAGGTTGGTGTGCAGAGTCTGCAGCCAACGGTCACAGGTGGCATCTGTGTCGTACACCACCGGCAAGATGACCGGCGAGAACCAGTTCGGCGTGCTGTCTTCAAGCTCATTTGTTTCCGGATTCAGCAGACCATTGTCGACGGCAATGCGGTGCCCCCGTTTCTTATCATTGAGCCACGTATTCGGTTCCGTGGTACCAGGCAAAAATGTCTTGGTTTGGAGAAATGTGATGACACTGGTGATGAGATATGGGCTGGGATTCTCGAAAGTCCTGTTCAGCCACTTGCCGACGATGCTCTTCAGTTCATCGGCTTCCATTTTGAGCCACGCGCCCTGCCACCGATGGAAGTCGCCCTGCCACTGGATGAGTACGCATTCGCCGTCACGACTGAATTCAGTGCACAGCAAGGCATCAGCGATCAGTGACGGGTTTGGTACTTCGTCGTCACCCATCTCGTGGTTGGATTCTTCTGCCAGTGATTCCGGAGCCTCAGCAGCAAAGGTCTTACAGTCACCCTGATCCGGCAGAGACTCCAGTCGTTCCTTCAGCCATGCATCCGATTTGTCCTTGTGGTGCTCCCTCCACGAAGCTGCGTCCTGTGGATCGAATCCATCACTGGACTCAGGCTCGTAGTCGGTGTCATCTGTGAAACACTTTATCTCAGTCGTCGCGCCCTGCTCGTGCAACAGCCACCGGGCTCGTCGGATGAACAGTACGGCTTCGTTCCCTCCTTCGTACATGAAGATGACGCGCCTGTCACCAACAACAGCCCAGTCAATGGCCCGTGCCCCCACGGACACATCAACTGCTACAGCTGCGTACCCCAGGTCTTTGAGGGCCGACACGGACGCTTCATCCTGGACGATGTAGATTGTGTCGGCGTCGGCGATTTCTTCTGGCGTGCACAGAGCGGACTTTGGTGGCTCGGTAGATTTGGCTGTTCGTTTCGAAGTCTTCTTTCGCGACCGCTGTTTTGTTTCCGGCTCGGGAGCCTCGGCGGCGAATCGTGAATCGTCACTACGATCGGGCAGCCCCTCCAAAATGGCGAGCGCCTTTTCGATTTCCGGCGGGTCAAAAGTCTT